>JAYTDH010000170.1:0-4484 GCA_043736095.1 Gemmatimonas sp. | reverse complement strand
CAGGGTGGTTGCCCCAACGCCAAGATTGGCGGCACCCCGAAGGGCCCGCCGGGCACTGGCGGACCAGGCTGGCAGATCAAGTGCGAGACGGCCGGAAATCCGCAGACCCACAAGGTCGGCGCGATGTCGATGGCCCACGCCGGCAAGGACTCCGGTGGTTCGCAGTTCTTTATGGTCCTTAGCGAAGCCAACACGCGCCACCTCAACGGCGTCCACACCGTCTTCGGGCAAATCACCGGAGGCCTAGACATCATGAAGCAGCTCACGGACAAGGACAACATGGTCTCGGTCCGCATCGCGTAACCCTCCACCCTGGTCGACATGTCTGCTACCTCCAACACCCCGCTGTCCGGCAAGGACACCGCCGCCCACTTCAAGGGCCTCGTCATCGGTGCGATTGTGATCGCCGCGGTGGTGCTCACGACCGTGTACCTCACGAACAAGAAGTTCGAGGGCCACGAGTCGGCCGAAGCAACCGAGACGCGCTAACGACGTGAGCAACGTGCGCGGCGTGGCCGCAGTGGCCGCAGTGGCCGCGGTGGCCGCAGTGGCCGAGCGCCCCGAGCCCGCGATGCGGGCCGGGGCGCTTTCGTTCGTCCCGCTCTCGGCCGTGCGGACGCCGGCACTCACGCTCGTCGCACTGATCGTCGGCGGACTCTTCCACCTCTCCGACGCAACGCGTGAGTACGCCTTCTACACGCACTACGGCGCCCTCGTCATCCTCGGTGCACCGGTGGTGTATCGCACGCTCCGCGGAATTCTGCGCGGGGAGTTCGCGGCGGATGTGGTGGCAATGCTCGCAATCGTCACCGCCATCGCGATGGGAGAACCGATCGCCGGCCTCGTGATTGTCCTCATGCAAACGGGCGGCGAGCTGCTCGATCGCTACGCCGAGGGACGCGCGTCGGAAGCAGTGCGCGAGCTCGAGGCCGCGGCCCCGCGCATCGCCCACCGACTCACCGGCGATTCAGCGACCGAGACCGAGGACGTGCCCTCCGAGAGTGTGCGCGTCGGCGACCGCATCCTCGTGCGCCCCGGCGAGATGGTCCCCTGCGACGCGCGCGTCACGGAGGGCTCGAGCTCGCTGGACACGTCACGCATCAGCGGAGAGCCGCTGCCTGAGCGCGTTTCCTCAGGTGCCGCCGTGCGCTCTGGCGTCGTGAATCTCCAGAGCCCGCTCGTGCTCAACGTCACCGCACTGGCGAGTGAATCGCTCTACGCGCAGATCGTCGAGCTCGTGCGCACCGCCCAAGCAGAGAAATCCCCGATCCAGCGCATCGCCGACAAGTGGGCAGTCTGGTTCACACCTATCACGCTCGTTGCGTGCGCCATCGCGTGGTGGATTTCGGGCGACGCGTCACGCGTGCTCGCGGTGCTCGTGGTCGCAACGCCCTGCCCACTCCTCTTGGCCACGCCCGTCGCGGTGATTGGCGGGATCAATCGCGCGGCGCGCATCAAGATCATCGTCCGCAATGGCACCGCGCTCGAGCTGCTCGCCACAGTAGACACCGCCGTCTTCGACAAAACGGGCACACTCACCGTTGGCCGCCCGGAAGTGGCTGAGGTGCTCGCCGTGCGCGAGGGCGGGGAGCATGAGCTCCTCCGACTCGCTGCCGCGGTGGAAATCGGCTCGGGGCATCTGCTCGCCCGCTCCGCCGTCGCGGCGGCCCACGCGCAGAATCTGGAGATTCCTGAAGCCCACACGATTGTCGAAGAATCTGGGCAAGGCGTGTATGGCGTGGTGGAGGGACGCAAAGTCACCGTCGGCTCGCTTACGCTGGTCCGCACGCAGCATCCTCGTGCCGCAGACGCCCTCGAGACGCTACATAGCGAGGCCAGCGGGCTACGCGCCTACGTCGCGGCGGGGGACGAGGCCCTCGGTATCATCACCTTCGCCGACCGCATCCGCGACGATCTCCCGGCGATGTTCGCGCGCCTCACCGCACTCGGCCTCTCGCGTACGCTCCTCCTCTCGGGGGATCACACGGAGAACGTAGCGCCAATCGCCAAGCGCATCGGCATCACTGAGGCCCGCGGTGATCTCCTCCCCGAGGATAAAGTCACCGCGGTCCAAGAGCTTGAGCGCGAAGGCCGGCGCGTGCTCATGGTAGGCGATGGCACCAATGATGCCCCTGCTCTCTCCGCCGCTACCGTTGGCGTGGCGCTTGCCGCGCATGGGGGCGGAATCTCCGCCGAGGCGGCCGGCGTGGTGCTACTCACCGATGACATCTCGCGCGTGGCCGATGTCGTGGAGATTGGGCAGCGCACCGTGCGCATCGCCAAACAGAGCATCTTCGCCGGGCTCGCGCTTTCTGGTGCGGCCATGATCGTCGCGGCACTCGGCTATATCCCCCCGACAATCGGCGCGCTTCTCCAGGAAATGATCGACATCGCGGTGATTGTGAACGCACTCCGCGCTGCTCGCGCCTAGAGCGACCACCGCAGCGAGTACCTTGACCGCGCTTAGCGCGGCGCAGAGTCGGGGTTGTGTTGCGCCTCGCCATTCACCGGTTCGTCATGCAAGGCGCGCATCGCCGGCGTGATCAGATCGTCGAACTGTCCCGTCCGCGAACTCCAGACATAGGCGCCGACGAACACCGCGACCAGGAGAATCGCCAATGGGACCAAGACGAAGAGCACACTCACGCGCGACTCCGCGCAAAGGTCTTGCCCTGCCACGCTCCGATCACCACGGTCAGTGAGCTGAGCGGCATCAGGATTGCCGCGAAGAGGGGATCAATCGCCCCCATCATCGCGAGGGAGACGCCCATCGCATTGTAGCCCAACGCGAGAAGCATGTTGCGCTGAATAATGCCGGTGGTGCGGCGCGCGCCATCCATCAACTCCTGCAATGCGCCGATGCCACCGCGCGCCAAATACACATCAGCAGCGGCCATCGACGCTTCCGCGCCGCCGCGCACCGCAATACCGACCGTCGCCGCCGAGATGGCCGCGGCATCGTTCACGCCGTCGCCGACCATCACCACCGTGCCATTGGCGCGGGCTGCGACCACGACTTCACGCTTACGCTCCGGGCTCGCCCCGCCCTCCGCGCGCTCGGCGGCAATGCCCAGTGCATCAGCGACCGAACGCACCACTGCCGAGGCATCGCCGCTGAGGAGTCGCACGTCCCACCCGGCACGCTGCAGTGCACGCACGGCACTCGTGGCCTCTCGCCGCAACGGGTCGCCGAACCCGGCGCGCGCGACAATCGCTCCATCGACGGCAATCAGTACTGGCGTGAGGCGTGGTTCGAGATCCGACGCTTCGTTGAATGGCGTCACGGGCTCTCCCTGCGGCTCGCGCGCAATCTGCGCGTGCACCCACTCAGGTCGGCCAACGACCACCTCACGTCCCATCACGCGACCACTCATACCACCGCCAAGCGTCTCGCGCACTTCGGACGCCTCGGGCACGAGCAGATCCGCCCACGCCGATGCAACCGCCGCAGCGACGGGATGCCGTGAGTGCTGCTCGAGCGCGAGCACCAGGGGTCGTACCGTAGCATCCCCCTCGAACGACTCGAGAACCATCCGCCCTTCGGTGAGCGTGCCGGTCTTGTCGAGAAACAATGTGCCCTTCCCGTTGAGGGCTTCCAGCGCGTGCGCGCCCTTAATCAGAATCCCCCGCTTGGCTGCGCGACCAATCGCGACCGTGAAGGAGAGTGGCGTCGCCATCGCGAGGGCGCAGGGACAGGTCACCACCAGCAACGCAATCGCGTGATCGAGCGCGAGGGAGTGATCGCGTTCCCACCATATCGCAGCGGTCACCACCGCAAGCATCAGCACGACGGCGATGAAGTAGCCCGCGAGCCGATCTGCGAGGAGGACGACCGGTGGACGCTGCCGCGCGCCGTCCTCGACATCGCGCAAGAGTCGTCCGAGGCGACTCAGCGAGCCAGCCTCGTCGACGCGCACGCGGATTGGCGCTGAGAGATTCACGGTGCCGGCGTAGACCCGCTCACCCTCAAAGACCGACACCGGACGCGACTCGCCAGTCAACAACGCGAGATCCATCGACGACACACCGCGCTCCACCGTGCCGTCCGCCGCGAGCGTATCGCCGGCACGCACATCGAGCAGCATACCGGGGAGCACAGCCTCTGTGGGGATCTCGTGTACCTCCGCCCCTTCCACCACGCGTGCTGTCGCGGGCGAGAGTGCGCCGAGCAACGCCGCCGAGTCCGCGGCGGAACGCTGGGCACGGTGCTGTAGGTACCGCCCCACCAGCAGCAAGAAAATCAGTGTACCGACCGCATCGAAATAGATCGGCCCTTCATTGCGCCACGTGTTGAACGCGCCTTGCAGATAGCCCACGGCGAGTGCGAGCGCGATCGGCACATCCATGTGCAGACCACCATTCTTCACCGCCTGCCACGCACTCGTGAAGAATATCCGACCCGGCCAGAGCAGCGCCGGCGTCACGAGCGCGAAGCTCAGCCATCGGAAATACGTCTCGAACTCGCGCTCCATCCCGCTGAAGAA
>JAYTDH010000169.1:0-1621 GCA_043736095.1 Gemmatimonas sp. | reverse complement strand
GTGGCGATGACGGTGCCGCGCGCGTTGCGCGTGGCGTATGTAATCGGCGTGTCCGATGCTTCGGGGGCGATTCTCTCGCAGTTAGGCATCCCGACGACGATGCTGACGGCCGAGCAACTCCGGCTGCTCGATCTTTCGCTGTACACGACGATCGTGATTGGTCCGCGTGCGTACGAGACGAGCGCGGAACTGCGGGCAGCGAATCCGATGCTGTTCGCCTGGGTGCGGAATGGTGGAACGCTGGTCGTGCAATACGGCCAGTTCGAGATGGCGGCGCCCGGGATGATGCCGTTGCCTGTGACGTTCTCGCGTCCGGCCGCGCGCGTCACGCGCGAGGATGCACCGGTGCGCGTGGTCGACACGCAGTCGAAGTTGCTGCGGTGGCCCAACCGCATCACGGAGCGCGATTGGGCGGACTGGGTGCAGGAGCGCGCGTTGTACATGCCCTCGGTGATTGATCCGGGATACCGGACGCCGATTGCGTTGAACGATCCCGACGAACCGGAACAGCGCGGGGCGATCTTGGACTACCCCATGGGGAAGGGGCGCTACGTCTACACAACGCTCTCGCTCTTCCGTCAGATACCTGGCGGCGTGCGCGGAGGGTCGCGGATCCTCGTGAATCTGCTGTCGGCCGGTCTCCCGGAGGAGCGGATCACTCCTTGAGTTCCCAGCGAGCCAAGGCGCGCGTGGGGTTGATCATCGAGACAGAGGATGCGTAGACTTTCACCACGAAGGTACGAAGGGCCCCGATGCGTGTTCTGCGTCGGAGCCCTTCGTGCCTTCGTGCCTTCGTGGTCAAACGCCGTTAGGCGGGCTTCGGCACTCTAGCCGGCAGATGATTCTCGATGCCGATTCCCAGCAGGATGGTGAACGCCGCGAGCGCCGCGCCAGTGTAGAACGGCACCCCGTGCCCTAAATAGTCGAACGCGAATCCGGCCCAGATCGGCCCGACCACGCGCGCCGCGCCGCCAAAGGTCTGCTGCACGCCCATATACAGGCCGCGCTCGTGGTTCGGAATCACCTGCGACAGCATCCCCGTCACGCAGGGAAACGTGAACGCAGTGCCGAGTGGGATCAGGGCGATTGCTAAGGCGAGCGAGAGGTAGTTCGTCGTGAAGGGGAGTGCGATGAAGCCGAGCGCGAGGAAGGTCGCGCCGTATCGCGAGAGCGTCGGCTCTCGGTAGCGATCGACCGCCGGACCCAAGAGCAGCGCCCGCGTGACCACAGAAAGCACACCGATGTACACGAACACCCACCCGATGCTTGTCTCATCGATTGAGAACCGCTCTAACAAGAACAGCGCGAGGATCGCCGTCATTCCTTGGAAGGCGCCCATGCCGATCGCGTAGATCCAGATCAGGCGGCTCGCCGGAAGTCCGGGATGCGTGGTGACGCGGAGCAGCGTCTCCCGCGCGCCCGAGACCTTGGGGCGCTCTGCTTTGGTCTTGCCGACGTGCTCATTGGACTCGGTGAGATACTTCCACGCGAAGCCGATGTTCACAATCGTGATCATCGCGGCGAAGAGTCCGGGCCATTCGGGTCCGATGCGCGCCGAGAAGGATCCGAGTGCGGGGCCGAGGGCGACGCCGGCATTGGTGGCCGCCGAGAGCCAGCCGAG
>JAYTDH010000168.1:0-3893 GCA_043736095.1 Gemmatimonas sp. | reverse complement strand
AGCTGCGTCGCTCCGTGGTTCCCCTCGCTCGACGTGCGACTCAACTATCGCCCCGATCGACTCGGCCTCAAGCGCAGGTTGATGTTATCCGTGCAGTTGGTGAATCCGCTCGCCGGGTTGGACCGCCTAATCCACGGCGCGGACCAACAGGGCTGGGGACAGCCGCGTCGGATCGATCCGAACCTGCTCTACGTAACAGGATTTGACGCTGGCACGCAGAGCTACAAGTACGTGGTGAACGAACGCTTCGGCGACGCGACGGGCTCTGGCGCGGCGGGACGCGGCGTCGGTCAACAGCTGAATCCCTTCCAGCTTGCGGTGCAGCTGCGCTATACGATCGGCCCCGATCGCATGCGTGACGCGATGCTCGCCGCGCAGAACTCGGCGCGTGGTGGTCGCGGTGGAATGGATATGGGCGCGATGGTCCGTCGCTTAGCAGCGAACCCGTTCCAGCAGGTGCTTGAGCTGCGTGATTCGCTCGCCTTGGACAGCGCACAGATCGTGCGGCTCACGGCGATGGCCGAAGCGCACGAGGGGCGGGTGGGCACATTGGCGACCGCCGTGCAGGAGCGCATCGCCCGCATCGGCAACAATGCCGATCCGCAGGCGATGTTCCAGCAGCTCCGGGAGCCCATCGCCGAAGGACAGAAGATCCGCGAAGAAGGCCTGAAGTCGGTGCAAGAAGTGTTGACGCCGGCGCAGTGGGCGAAGGTGCCCGCGAGGATCAAAAATCCCCAGGCAGGATTCCCCGGCGGGCAGGGAGGCGCGCCGGGCGCCGGTGCACGGCGCCCTCCGGGCGCGTAAGTCTTGGCAATGGCACCATCTTTCGGGCATGGTATCTGACGGCGCCAAGCACCGGCCGCATCATCAGCATCCGATCCTCCGCGCGCTCATTCTCGTCCTGATTGTCGGGACCCTGATCGCGCTGGCGATGTCGGCGACCGTGCACGAAGCGCTCCTCGGGGTACTCGAAGCGTCGCGCAGTGTGATCGCGGCCCATCCGGTGGCGGGTCCGGTGATATTCGCGCTGCTCGCCGGCATCTCGGCGATGTTGAGCTTTGTGTCGAGCACGGTGTTGATCCCCGCGGCCGTGTATGCATGGGGGCCGGTCACCACGACGATCCTGCTCTGGATCGGCTGGATGCTCGGCGGCATCATCGCCCATTCGCTCGCGTTCTACTTCGGCCGCCCGCTCCTGCATTGGCTCGCCCCTCCGGAGACGCTCGAGAAGTACGAGCACCTCCTCAGCAAACACTCGAGTTTCGGCGAGATCCTGCTCTTTCAACTCGCATTGCCATCCGAACTCGTCGGCTATGGGCTCGGGCTCGCACGCGTCTCGCTCGGCCGATATCTCGCCGCACTCGCGGTCGCACAGGTGCCATATGCGGCCGGCACCGTGCTCCTCGGCGTGGGTTTTGTGGAGCGGGACATCCCCACGTTGATCGGCGTCAGCGTCGCTGGCGTTCTCGGGATCGTCGTGGTCGCGCGCCTCATGCAGAAGCACACCGCAAGTTGAGAGGCGTCCGGTGCTCAGCCGAGCGCGGGATGCCGCAGATGGTGCTGGGTCGCGCGCTGGTACGCCTGCCCGATCTTTAAGAGTGTTTCCTCTCCGAAGAGTCGACCGAGAAAGGTGAGCGAGACGGGCGTGCCATCGCTTTCGCGGAATCCATGCGGAACGATCAGCGCCGGATGTCCCGTGAGATTCGTGGCCGTGAGCTGCGCTGAGTTGGTGGGGGTCACGATGACATCCACATCCTGCATCAGCCGGTCCCACGCGTGCATTGCGAGCGTCCGCACACGATTCGCGTTGATGTACTCCACGGCCGGAATAAGATGCGCGCGCCGGAACGTGGTCGGCCATGAGGTCGGCGACTGACCCGCGAGCTCGCGCACCCGCCCGCTCCGCGTGAGCTCATCGAAGGCCGCGCCGGCTTCTGCATCGAGGATCAACCGCATTGCGTCGTACGGCATCTCCGGAATCTCCAGCGCGCGGAGTTCGATGCCGAGTCCACGCAGGATATCCAATGCGGCCGTATCGAACGCGCCCGTAGAGTTGCGGACGCCCGGCAGCTCAAATGCGCTCTTGAAGTAGCCGACGCGGATCCCGCGGATTGGTGCGTCTCCATCCCAGTTGAATGGCGCGGCCATGGTCGTCATGTCGCGTCCATCCGGTCCGTGCAGCGCCGCAAAGATCAGCGCACAGTCCTCCACCGAGCGTGCGATCGGCCCGAGCTTGTCCATCGACCAACTCAGCGCCATCGCGCCCGTGCGCGGCACGCGTCCGAATGTCGGACGGAGTCCGGTCGCTCCACATCGTGTGCTCGGCGAGGAGATTGAACCCAGCGTCTCCGATCCAAGTGCGAAGCCGACGCACCCTGCGGCAGTCGCCGAGGCCGCACCGGCGGACGAGCCACTCGAGCCCTGATCGAGCTTCCACGGATTCCGCGTCATCCCGCCAAACCAGCGATCGCCGAGGGCGAGTTCTCCGAGCGTGAGTTTGGCGACGAGCACCGCGCCGGCGGCGTCGAGCCGCTGGACAACCTCCGCATCGACGTCAAACGTCTGCTCACGGTACGGCGCGGCGCCCCACGTCGTGGGCGCCCCCTTCACCGCCAAGAGATCCTTCGCTCCCCATGGGATACCGTGGAGGGGTCCACGATATTTTCCGCGCGCAATTTCGGCGTCCGCAGCGCGCGCGCGTTCCATCGCACGGTCGCGCAACAACGACGTCATAAAAAACAGCTGTGGATTCAATCGTTCAAGGCGCTCGAGATACATCGTCGTCAGTCGCTCACTCGACACGGCGCGGCGCTTCACGAGGTCCGCGAGCGTGGTCAGTGGTGCAAACGCGAGCGCGGTGGTCTCTGTTGGCACGACATGCCTGGTCTGCCGCGACATCTTTACCGGCCGCTGCGGCCCGCGGGGGAGCGATTCTGGGCGCAGGAGTGGATTGAACTGGACGGCGGGAGGCACGGCATTGGCGAGAGGTACCGCGTGGATTGCCTCAATCTGCGTGCTTTGTCGCTTCACGCCGGCGAGCATCTGCTCGCGCTCTTCATCGGTGAAGGTCACGCCCGCGACTTCAGCAGCGGCGGCGATCGTGGCCGCCGTGATTTCCTCTCCCGCCACCACCTTGGCCCAGAGCACCCCCGGAAAGAGCGTCGCGCCGACCCCAAGTGCGGTGCAGTGGGCAAGAAAGGCGCGGCGGGCGTCAGAATTAGGGGAGCGCATAGAATTCTCGTGACAGGGTCTGGGGGGAATGTGTCGCCGCCGTGCGCAGAACGCGATATTCAACGCATGCCTACTCTCGCGCAGTTCGCCCTTCGGTTTGCCCTTCGGTTTGCCCTTCGGTTCGCCATTCGGCCCGCCCTCCGTGCAGGGCTCGCGCTATTGGTGCTCGTGTCGGGAGTCGCCGCACAGGGCACCGTCGTCACGCGCCGCGATCTCGCGGATGCGTATTTCCAGATCGATCGCGCGGCGATGAGCGCGGGACTTCCGGCGGATCGTCGCGCGGCGTGGAATCGTCAGTTCGACCGGACCACCCTGGCGTTTTTTAGTGGTGATTTTCCTCGCGTCCTCCGCGAGATGCACGACCTCCTCGCGCAGATCTCTGGCGACGCTGCCGCCGGGAGCCCCACCCGTCAGCTGCTGCCGCTCCGCCTCGAACCCGGCCAGCGAGTTCTGGTGGCAGGACGCGACCGTGTGCTCGAGGTCTCGGCAACGGTGATGTACACAGATTCCACCCTCTCGCTCCCCCGCTCCGTCACGGTCCAATTAGTCGACGTTGGGGGCGCCGCGCTCTCCACGGGGACGATGCTTATCCCCGCGAACGCGATCCCCGGCCAAGCGGTCACCATCCAACTCGACGTCGCGCAAATCATCAACGGGAACGG
>JAYTDH010000167.1:0-1858 GCA_043736095.1 Gemmatimonas sp. | reverse complement strand
CCGCCGAGCTCTGGCGCGTTGCGAAAAGTGAAACCCAAGCGGGAGTTGTTCACCACGGGCCGGCCATCGCGCGTTGCCGACCACACGAGGCGCCCATCGGGCACCGCGATCGTCACCCAGGTGCGGCCGTCCGGCGAGGCGACGCTGAGCGTATCCGCCAGCTCCGCCGCAGGGCGCGAGGCCGCAGAGCGCGAAGCCGCAGCAAGCGTTCCCACCGCGAGCAGCATTGCGGCGAGCCTCATGGCTGATCTCCCTGCAGAAGCACCACGCTTGATCTGGCACCAAGCGTGACGTCGATGCGGCCGTCTCCACCGATTACGTGCGAGGTACCCACGCAGCTCCCGCCAACCTTTCCGCCCGTGAGAAGATCGCAGTACGTACCCGCAGCAAGCCCAGTGGGGACGTTGACCGTGATTGAGCTGGTTGCGTTGTTAATGACAACGAATCCCTTGTTGCCGCGCGAGAGGGCCGTGGCCTGCGCACCGTTGTCCCAGTTGTTGTTGCGGTCGGTGCCGGCTACGGCGCTACGGAAGCGGATCATCTGCGCGAGCCAGGGGTCGCGGTGCTCGCAGAGCCAGACGCCATTGAGCGCGGTGGCTGGATTTGCGGCACAGGTCTGCCCCGCTGCAGTGCCGTTCGGCACTGGGGGGCCGCCGTCGCGCCCTGCGCCACTGTTGAGATCAAACGAGTACCCCGACATGATCATCGGGTAGCCGTAGTTCACTGCAAGCATAAAGACATTCGCGAGTCGCGCCATGTTGCCATCACTCCAGCGGAGACCACCACTCCGCTGAGTGTCGTGGTTCTGCATGAACGACATCCCTTTATCCGACGCGAGCAGTCCCCAGTTGTTCTGGGAGAAGCTCGAGAGTTCCGCGACCTTCTGCCCTCCCACTCCCTGGAACTTGTCGCCGATACCGCGGAACTTGAACTCGGAGATGTCCGATCCGCTCGCGCCCACGAAGCCGACGCCGAGGTAGTCGGTGGCCTTCACGCCCACATCGCCCATGTCGATGATCTCCATGAAGATGTAGGGCTTGGGATCCCCGCCCGCGACCACGGCGCGATTCAACTTGGTGACGATGCTGTCGAGTTCGACGGGCTGGATGTGCTTTGCCGCGTCAATACGGAAGCCGCGCACGCCGAGGTCCACCATCTCGGCGAGGAAGGTCACGATCTTGTTCTGAACCGACAGCATCCCCGTGTTGAGATCGGAGAGACCAACGAGCTCGCAATCTTGGACCTGCCTCGGACTTCCCCAATCCACGATGCCGCACGCGGTGTGGAAGTCACCCGCGGAATACAGCCCGGGATACGCGTACTTCGTATAGACGGTGTTGTTCGTGCCCGTGCCGTTGCCGCCGGTCATGTGGTTGATGACGGCGTCCACGTAGATGTCGACGTTCACGGCGTTGCAGCGCGCGAGCATGTCGATGAACTGCGCACGAGTTCCTGAGCGATTGCCATCGAGCGTGTAGCTCACGGGCTGATAGCGTGTCCACCACGCGCCGCCGGTGATGTGTTCCTGCGGCGGGGAGACGAGCGCCGCCTTGTAGCCCATCGGCCCGAGATGCAACTCGCATTCGCGAGCCACATCGGCCCAACCCCATTCGAACAGCTGCACCGAGACATCACCTGCCGCTGCGTGTCCGGTCGCCACGTACGTGGACGGCAGTGTCGGCCGAGGGCCGGGCGGAGTGGGAGTCGGATTGACGCCGGTACCGAGTCCGGCGTTGTCGCTGCTGCACGCAGCGAGCGCGAGCACGAAGAGCAGTAGAAAAGCGCGCACAGTTCCTCTCGGGGGGAAAAACGTACGCCCGGCCTGAGAGACTCCTCGGGCCGGGCGTACGACACCTAC
>JAYTDH010000166.1:0-13461 GCA_043736095.1 Gemmatimonas sp. | reverse complement strand
AGCGGGCCGGTGAGGAGCACCCCAGTGGTGAAGACCACGCCAACTTCGGCCGAGGACTCGGCGAATCGATCGAGACGCGGGTCTTTGAGGAAGAGCCAGTAGGCGCCGGCGAACGCGGTGAGCAAGAAGGCGAGGAAGGCAATCCACGCCGAGGGCACGTGGATGTAGAAAATCTTCTGGGCGTAGCCTTGGAGTCGCTCAGGGGGCGTGAAGAAGATCGCGCGCACGAATGCCGCGCTCATCGCGACGAGCGCCGCCACGGCGAACCAGTCAATCCCAGCGCGAGGGCGCGTGGTCGGTGAAGCGGTCACGAGATCAGTCTTCCAGCGTGAAAGGGAACGCCAGGGTGCAGGCGTACAGAAAGACGAGATCGAATGCGAACAAGATACGGAGCCAGGCCGTGATGTCGCTGAGCGGCCTTCCCGCGAGCAACTTCGCGGTGGCCTGGGCTGCGGGGAGAACGATTGGAACGAAGAATGGTAGCGCGAGCACTGGAAGCAGCAGCTCGGCCATCCGCGTGTTGGCCGTGATGCCCGCGAAGAGCGTCCCGATGCACACGAGGCCAATCGCCGCGAGGAACATCACCCCCGCGAGCGCCGGCCAGGTCGCGCCGATTGGCAGATTGTAGAACAACGCGACCGCCGGCAGCGCAATGAGTTGAACGCCGGAGACGAAGACGAGGTTCGCGAGGGCCTTTCCCAAGAAGATGGCCTCGCGCGGGACGGGTGCCACGAGCAACGCGTCCATCGCCCGCTCCTGCGCTTCCACGCCAAAGGAGCGATGCAGGCCGAGGAGGCCCGAGAAGGTGAAGGTCACCCACATGACGCCGGGCGCGATATCGAGCGGAGTGACGGCTGTCGCGTCCCAGGTGAAGAAGAAGATGACAATCGCGAGGAGTGAGAGCAGCAGGGCCGACAAGAACGCGCTGCGGGTGCGGAACTCGATCGCGAGATCTTTGCGTGCGATGATCCAGGCGGCGGCAAAGGTGCTCGGCGGCACGGCGCTGCGTGGCTCGGTGCTAGGCTGGACGCTCGGGTGTGCGGCACTCACGCGACGAGCTCACGATACGCGGCGGCATACCCTGCGGGATCGAGCCCGTCGGTAGATTCGAAGCGCGCAAAGCGTCCGCTGCGCATGACAGCCGCGTGCGACGCGACGGCGAGCCCTTCGCTCAGGTGATGCGTTACGACGACGAGCGCAGCACCGGCCGCACGCCGCTCGATTAACAGCGCCGTGAGCGCTGCGCTGCCCTGCTCATCCAGACCCGTGTAGGGCTCGTCGGCGAGGATCACGTCAGGCGCATGGACAATCGCGCGGGCGATGGCGACACGTTGCTGCAACCCGCGCGAGAGCGCGCGTACGGGGACATCGGCGCGGTCGGCGACGCGGAGTGTCTCGAGCGCCCGCTGCGTGGCCGCCGAGCTGTCCGCGAGGCCATGCAGTTGTGCGGCGAAGCGGACATTCTCGCGCGCTGTGAGCGCGTCGTACAGCATCGTGCGATGCGAAATGAGGCCGACCCGCGCGCGCGCGGTACTGGCGGGAAGCGCCGCACCGGCGATGCGGGCTTCACCTGCGCCCGGCTTGAGCAGCCCCGCGAGCAGTCGGAGGAGTGTGGTCTTGCCAGCGCCATTGGGGCCGAAGAGCGCCAACGCCTCGCCCGCACCGAGCGTGAACTCCACGCCATCGACCGCGCGCCGCGCACCAAAGGTGCGCGCGAGCCCGACCGCTTCCAGTAGCGGAGTCACGACAGCCAGCACTGGTGCACCGCGGATCTCGCGGAGGAGCACGACGGTTTGTACGACATCTGGGAAGGCTATCGCAGGGCGCACCGCGATGGAACGGCGCAAGCGACGGCTGCTGCTCAATCACCCGTCGCGCGCGATCTCGAAGAGCGGCTCGAGGCGCGTGGCGTCCAGCTGCTGGCCGATGATCATCGGGACGTTGAGCAGGCGCGTGCGGAGCGCGAGTTCGCGGGCGCGCTTCTGCACGAGGATCAGGACCCCCAGCCCAGTGGCGTCCATTTCGACCACGGCGCCGAGATCGATCTCGACCACTCGCGCGCCGCTGCTCGCGGCGGCCTGGAGTGCTTCGAGCGCGAGCCGGCGGAACTCCAGACGGTATTCAGCCGTGATGCGCGTCGGGGCAACGAAGGGCCGGACGCACCAGTTCGCGGCACCGGTATCGGCCGGAAGGGAGTTGTCGGACTCTTGCGAGAGCATGGCGTCCTTTGGGGCGGAGGTCCGCGGTCACCGATGGGATGATCGCGTGTTCACCGCATAGTGAGGCCAGAAGCGTGCCGTGCATATCCTCCACGCAAATCGTTTAACAACAACACTTTACGAGCCTATCACACCGTGACGGCAAGAAACTGTGTGGCGGTCTGCGGGAGAAAGCGGCAAAAAGCGATGCACCGAC
The DNA here is from genome assembly GCA_043736095.1 of Gemmatimonas sp. Taxonomy (GTDB): domain Bacteria; phylum Gemmatimonadota; class Gemmatimonadetes; order Gemmatimonadales; family Gemmatimonadaceae; genus Pseudogemmatithrix. The sequence continues at coordinate 11,046 of JAYTDH010000166.1, read as the reverse complement.
TATTTTCTATGCATTACTGAATTAACGCCCGAAATCCGCGCTACTACCGCGTGGCGCAGGCCGGTAGCGACCACCCCGCGACCCCCATAGCATTGGTCCATGAACGAGATCAGCGATCTGCTCATCGAGACGCGCTCCTTTCCCCCGTCTCCCGCCTTCCGCGACGCCGCCCATGTGCGGGACCGCGCCCTTCACGACGCCGCCGACGCGGACTTCATCCAGTACTGGGCCGACCAGGCGTCCACGCTCCACTGGACCAAACCCTGGGACCGCGTCCTCGACTGGCAGCCCCCCCACGCGCAGTGGTTTGTCGGCGGCGAGCTCAACGTTGCGGAGAACTGCCTCGACCGGCATCTCAAGGGGCCGCGGCGCAACAAGGCGGCAATCATTTGGGAGGGTGAGCCGGGGGACCGTCGCACCCTGACTTACTTCGAACTCGCGCGCGATGTCCGGACCTTCGCGAACGTGCTCAAGTCGCTCGGCGTGCAGAAGGGGGATCGGGTCGGTATCTATCTCCCGCTTATTCCCGAGGCGGCAATCGCCATGCTCGCCTGCGCGCGGATTGGCGCGGTGCACTCCGTGGTGTTCGGTGGCTTCTCGCCGGAATCGCTCCGCGACCGCATGAACGACGCGCAGGCCAAGGTCGTCATCACCGCCGATGGCGGATATCGGCGCGGCCAGATTGTCCCCCTCAAGCGCAACACGGACAAGGCGCTCGAAGCGTGTCCCACAGTGAAGCATGTTGTCGTCGTGCAGCGCCGTACCTCGGGGCCCATCTCCGAGGCGCACATCGAGATGGAGGAAGGACGCGATCACTGGTACCATCGCCTGATGCAGCACGCGACCGACCAGTGCGCGCCGGAGCCGATGAACGCCGAGGACGTGCTGTTCATCCTCTACACGTCGGGCACCACGGGAAAGCCGAAGGGCATCGTGCACACGACCGGTGGCTATCTCACGGGCGCCGCGAGTTCAATGAAGCACGTCTTCGATCTTAAAGAAGAGGACGTCTTCTGGTGCACCGCCGATGTGGGCTGGATTACCGGACACACGTATCTCGTGTACGGCCCGCTCGCCAACGGCGCGACCTGCGTGATGTACGAAGGTGCGCCTGACTGGCCCGAGCGCGATCGCTACTGGGAGCTCTGTGCGCGCCACGGCGTGACGATTCTCTATACGGCGCCGACGGCGATCCGGGCCTTCATGAAGTGGGGCGTGGAGCATCCGAAGAAGCACGACCTCTCGGCGCTGCGCCTTCTGGGCTCGGTGGGTGAGCCGATCAACCCCGAAGCCTGGATGTGGTATCACGAACACATCGGCGGCGCACGTTGCCCAATCGTGGACACTTGGTGGCAGACGGAAACGGGATCCATCGTGATCTCGCCGCTCCCCGGTGTGACGGCGACGAAGCCCGGCTCGGCGACGCACACGCTTCCAGGATATTCCGCGACCCTACTCGACTCGCAGGGCGAGGAGATCCCGCAGGGCGGCGGCCTGCTCGCGCTCACCAAGCCCTGGCCGTCGATGTTGCGCACGATCTGGGGCGACGATGCCCGCTACGTGGAGACGTACTTCACGAAATGGGCAGGGCGCCCTGATCTCTACTTCCCGGGCGACGGCGCGAAGAAAGATCGCGACGGCTACTACTGGATCCTCGGGCGCGTGGACGACGTGCTCAACGTCGCAGGGCATCGCATCGGCACAATGGAAGTGGAATCCGCGCTCGTTGAGCATCCTGCGGTCGCCGAAGCGGCGGTCGTGGGCAAGGCGCACGAGTTGAAGGGCCAATCGGTGTGCGCCTTCGTCACGCTGCGCGATGGCTTCAAGAAGTCGAGCGAGTTGCGCGATGAACTGCGCGAATTCGTGGCAACGAAGATTGGAGCGCTCGCGCGCCCCGATGACATTCTGTTCTCGGCCGACCTCCCGAAGACGCGCTCAGGGAAGATCATGCGGCGCCTGTTGCGCGATATCGCTGAGGGACGTGCGCTAGGCGATACGACAACGCTCGCGGATCCGAGTGTTGTCGCGGCGCTGAAGGAACAGTATGAGGAGAAGGAAGGCTGAACTGCTGTTCACCACGAAGGCACGAAGGGGGCCGCGACTCATTCGGGTCATCGGCTCCCTTCGTGCCTTCGTGGTGAGTTTGCATTTTTTTAACTGATGACCACAGCGACACGGAGGCACGGAGGGACTGGGTGCGTCTCGGCCAGCGTTGTTCTCAAAGAAAGGAATATTTGAATGGAACGACAGAGCGCATTCTGCCGCTCGAGCGCCCTCCGTGTCTCCGTGTCTCCGTGGTGACGTGGTGACGTAGTTCCACGCAACCGCAATTCAAAGCAAAGCAAGAAGGGAGCCGAGAACTCAACTGAGTCACGGCTCCCTTCGTGCCTTCGTGGTGATCGCCGTGAAAGCTTACGGCACCCGCACCGTTGTCGCCCCGGTCCCTGGCTTCGCCAACTCCGCCGCGACCTTCGCCTCAAGCACATAGGCACGGAACTGGTCGTAGGGAATCGCGCCGCTCACCACGCGTCCACCAATCACGAACGTCGGCGTGAACGACACGCGGAGCCGCTCGCCTTCCCGCTGATTGGCGAGGATCTGCGGGAGCATTCGCTCGGAGTCATAGCACTCCTCCCACTTGCTCACATCGAGTCCCGCCGCACGCGCGTAGGTCTTGAAGACCTTGCGTGGGTTCGTGGTCGCCTGTGTGTTCCACTCGATCTGTCCCGCGAAAATTCGATCGTGCATCTCCCAGAACTTGCCCTGTTCGTTGCCGCACTGCGCCGCGTTGTGTGCGGGAATCGCGTTCTGGTGCATCGAGAGCGGGAAGTCGAAAAAGCGGAATGAAATCTCGCCGGTGTCCACGAGGCGCTTGATCACATCCGGCTCGGTGACCACCGCGAAGTACCCGCAGCCCGGGCATTCGAAGTCGGCGAATTCGAGGACCTGCACCGGCGCGTTCGGATCGCCTTTGAGGATGCCCGCGGCGGTCACATTCGCCAGCGTGGCAGGATCGAGGGTCAGCGTCTCGGGCGGGCGGGACATCACCCAGCCGAGCGTGGCCAAACCGGCCACCGCGACGACCGCGATTATGCCACCGAACGAGTTGTTGGACTTTCGTGCCACGCGGGCTCTCCAGAGGGGGGCGAGGGGTCGGACGAACGCCGAAAGCTACTCACCCCTCGTGGGGTATGAGAATGCGTCCCGACCGATTAGCTTCCGAGGATGGGCGGAGGACCCGTCCATCCGAACCTTACACAGGACGAGATGAGCAGACAGAAGACTCGCGGCCGCCCAGTGGCCGCTGCGCCGTCGCCAATGGACGATGCGCGTAACGAATTGTTTCAGCATGTCATGAGCTGTGGAGTGATCGGATCGGCCCCGGAGCATCAGAAGGAATGGTTCGACGAGACCATCAAGTATCTCGCCGAACGGTACTCGGAGCTGAGCAAGCAGCAGATCACGGACCTGCGGACGCTCGGTGAGCGCTTCGCGGCTCCCGCGGCGAAGAAGTCGGCCTCCGAGCCGGCCCCGATGATGGAAGAGAACGCGGATGAAGCCCCTCAAGGGGAACTCGACGCGGTCAACGCCGCCTGAAGGACCGCAGCACTGAAGGACTGAAGCCCCGGCCCCGCGCCGGGGCTTCGTGTTTTCAGCCTGAACGACGGTGCGTGTGCGCGCGACCATCGCTCAGCAAGCAGAGCTCAGCAAGCAGAGCTCAGCGGGCAGGGCCCGTGCGGGTGCGCCGCACGATGCCGGCGATCCGCACGCCGCCACCAACGCCAATCTCAACCGCCGGTGTGAAGCGGCGTCCGCGCTTCCCCTCAACGCCGGCGGCGAGCGTGAGGATTGGCACGTCGCCACCCCCGAGTCCGGCACTCGCCAAGTGCCGCCAACTCGCGCCCACGCTGCCGTAGAGCCCGCGCGGACGCTCGCCAAAGGGATCCAGATGAAATCGCACGGCCGCGTCCACGCGCACGAGCCCGGTCCACGGCAGCGCCTCGACGCGGACCGCGCCCCCCGCGATCGTCAGCGCAGGACGCACATACCACCCCGCGCGCCAGTTGATGCCAATCCCGGCCACCATAGACGGGGCATCAGCGGCGACACCCTCCGCTCGAAACTCCCACTGTGGGAGAAGCGACACACGGCGTGCCTCGGGCTGGGCCTGGAGCGGGCTCGCCACGCACGCCACTGCCACCAATACGCACGTCACCGGAGGTATCTTCCGCATGCGGCGCAAGATACCCGCCGTCACAAAGGACGCACCACCGCTTGCCCCGCCCCTATTCGTCGGGGTAGGTTCGGACAGAAGCCCTTCCCTGCACCATCCGAGGCCCCGATGCCGGACACGGTCGCGCTGCTGCGCAGCGTCGCCATCTTCCAAGATCTCGACGACGGCGAACTCGCCAGAGTCGCCGAGGTAGTCCGCACCAAGGAGTTCGTCTCCGGGGAGTACATCTTCAGGGAAGGCGAGGCGGGCAATCGACTCTACCTCATCGTCGAAGGCGACGTCCGCATCTCGCGTGTGGTTCCAGGAAGCGGCGAGGAAGCCCTCGCGGTGCTCAAGCCCGGCGCACTCTTTGGCGAGATGTCTGTGTTTGACCGCAGCGAGCGCTCCACCGACGCCATCTCCAATGGTGGCACCAAGGTGCTGACAATCTCGCGTAGCGACTTCGAGCTCCTGCTCGATTTCAACCGCGACATCGCATACAAAGTCCTCTGGAGCTGCACGCGGCTCCTCACCGGCCGGCTGCGCGCCACCAACGACTCGCTCCGGTCGTTCCTCGCGATGTCCATGTTCTGATCGGAGCTTCCAGAGGAGGGCGGCACGATGAGCGCATTCTCCGGTTTCTCCCCCGACGCATTGAAGTTCCTGCGTGGCCTCAAGCGGAAGAACGAGAAGCCGTGGTTCGAGGAACACCGCGCTGCCTACGAGCACACGGTGAAGAACCCGTTACGCCAGCTGGCCGAAGAACTCGATATCCGGTTCGCGACGTTGGCACCAGAGTTCGTCGCGCCGCCCAAGCGGGCACTCTTCCGCATTCACCGCGATGTGCGCTTCTCCAAAGACAAGTCGCCGTACAAGACCCACGCCGCGCTCTGGGTCTTTCATCGCGACGCTGGGCGAGGTGTGGGACGCAGCATTGGTGAGGCACATGGCGGTGCGGGATTCTACTTTCATCTTGAGCCCGGCGCGTCGCTCGTCGCGGCTGGTTATTGGATGCCGCCGCGTCCCGCACTCAACATCATCCGCGAGAAGCTCGCCGAGGAGCCGCGCGCCATCGCGAAGCTCGTGAACGCTCCCGCGTTCGTGAAGCGATTCAAGGGACTCAGCGACGACGAGCCGGGCGTGCGACTCACCCGCGTGCCGCGCGGTTTCGCGCCAGATCATCCGGCGGCAGAGTGGCTCCGATTCAATTCGTTCACTGCCTCGCGTCCGCTAACTGACGCCGAGGCACTCTCGCCAAAGCTGGTGGACGCCATCATGAAGGACTACGCCGTGTTGCTTCCGCTAGTGCGGTGGCTCAACGGCGCGCTCGGCCACGCGAGCGCAAAGCAGCGCTGACGCGTTTCGGTTGGATTGGCGCGAGCCTGTAGAACTGCGGGACAGTGGGACAGTGGGACAGTGGGACTGTGGGCGGACCTACTTCGCCACGCCGCGCACGATCCCTTCGATGCGCCGTGCGGGATCGAAGGTCCGCGCCGCAAGCGCGCGCATCCCCGCCGGCGTGACGGCCGCGAGATCCTGCGGATAGCGCTCGAGATCCTCGAGCGTCCCCCAGAGGAATGCATCGGCGAGATCGGCGAGCACCGCCGCGCCTGAGGATTGTCGGATCTGCCACGCCCCGATGGCGTACTGCCGCGCGCGCGCGAGCTCCTCTGCCCCGACCTCTTCGTCGCGGAGCTTGGCGAACTCGCGGAGCAATCCATCGCGCGCGGTGTCCTCTTTGCCCGGGGACGTCGCGATGTACGCGGCGAACGTGCCGCCGGCCGCCCGTGCATACGGACGCGCCATGACCGTGTAGGCGAGCGACTGCCGATCGCGAAGCTCCTCAAAGAAGCGCCCGCCGAGTCCGCTTGCGACCCCACTCAACATTTCGGCGTCGAAGCGCGCCGGATCGTTGCGATTGGTTCCCTCAAAGAACATCGCGAGCGCGGTCTGTGCCTTCTCGCGCTGATCCACTCGTGTCTCCCCCGTGCGCGGCCACGAGGGCGAGACGATTTCGGGACGCGGCGCGATCTCGAGCCCAGCGAAGCGCGCCGCCAAGAGATCAGCGGCCTCCTGTGGATCCACATCGCCAACCATCGCGAGCGCCGTGCATCCTCTCAACACATGCGCCTGATGCCAGGCGCAGAGCGCGTCCGCCGTCATTGCGCGTACGCTCTCCTCAGTGCCGATTGTTGATCGACCGTAGGGATGCCCGGGCCACGTGGCGTCGGCGGCCAAGCGCATCGGCTGGCGATACATGTCGTCGCGCAGCGAAGCCAACGAGGCAATCGCCACCGCGCGTTCGGCCTCAAGACCATCTGCGGGGAATGACGGCGAGAGGATAAGATCGGCCAGCAACTCGGCGGCATCGCCGATTCCCGCCGCCGGGACGCCCATCGTCCACTGCATCGCCTCCGTGCCCACACTCGATGCGGGGATGCCGCCGAGGCGCTCGGCGTCCTCCGCGAGCTGAGTGGCCGTGCGACGCGCCGTGCCGCGGACCATCGTGCGCGCCATCAGCGTGGAGATCCCTCCCTGCGCTTCGCTCTCCTGCACCACGCCGCCCGCGATGAAGCAGCCGAAGTGCGTAAGCGCCGCGCCTAGACGCGGCCGGACGAGGATGGGGACGCCGCGTTCGGTGCGGAACAGGTGCACACCATCGACAGTGCGCACGTGCGTCGCGCGGGCCGGATGCAACGCGGGCACCGGCGAGGCGGGAGGGCTGGGATCCAACGGTACGATTCCAGGTGCATCGAGCATTGCGCGGACCGCGGCCGCATCGGCCCCGAGTGGCGTTGTGCCGCGCGGACGATAGGCAACGATCGACATCGCATCGGGAGAGAGCCACTTCCTAGCGACCGCCGTGAGGCGGGCCGCATTGGCCGTGAGCACCGCCTGCTGATATGCGACGCCATCCTCCCATCGGCCAGCGAGCTCCCAAGCGCCGAGGAAGTTGGCCTGCCCATCGGCAGATTCCATGCGGCGCAACCATCCCGCCTCGATAAGCCGACGCGCGCGCGCGATCTCCGATGATGTGACCGCGCCCTCACGAACCTGCCGCAGCTGATCATGGATCGTGCGCGCGGCCTCGGCGGTCGCCTCGGGGCGACCAGAGGCGTGCACGACGAACACTCCGATCTCGGTCGGCGTGTAGTCGTACGCGGAGATGCTAGAAACGAGTCGTCGATCACGCGTCGCACGCACGAGCCGTGAGGCTCGCCCACCAGCGAGCACGGTCGCGAGGAGATCCAGCACCGGCGTGTCGGGGTGACTTGCTTCGGGGGTGCGCCAACCAAACACGAGCTCCGTCTGCGTGATATCCCCCTCCCACTCGCGGAGGCGGAAGCCAGCCGGCGCCGTTTCCGTCGGACCGATCGAACGGCGAATCGGCGCATCCGCGAGATGACCATAGTGTCGCTTAACCATCGTGATCGCGTGTGCGGGATCGACATCACCAACGATTGCGATCACCGTGTTCGACGGGCGATAGAAGTTCCGATAGAACGAGGCGAGTTGTTCCCGGGAGAATGCGCGCAGTGGTTCTTCGCGCCCCATGCGCCACCGCCGGATACGATGCCGATCGTGCAAGAGCTCAAACAGCGTCTCGAGCGCGAGCGGGCCGGCGGAATCGGCCTTGCGCTTGGTCTCCTCGATGATGACTTCGAGTTCGCGCCGCAGCTCATCGGCGTCAATTACTGAGTTCGCATACGCGTCAGCCTGAACCGCGAGCCCGGCCTCGAATCCACTCGCCGGCAGCACCGCGTAATAGTGCGTGTGATCGTAGATCGTGCCGGCATTGAGATAGCCACCGGCCGCCTTGGTCGCGCGCGCGATCTCGCCGACGCCATGCGTCGGAGTCCCCTTGAAGTACATGTGCTCCAACACATGCGCGATGCCGACCGCATCGTCAGGCTCATCGAAGTAGCCGGCCTTCACCCAGGTGACGATCGCGACCACCGGGGCCGTCGTATCGCGCCGAGCGAGGACGGTGAGTCCGTTGCCCAACCGGACACGATGCACGCTGTCGCGTGGAAGGAGGGCGTCGCTGCTCGGCATCGGTTCAGCGGACGAGCGGGGCTCGTTTGATCAAGAAGAGGCCGGAGAGCAGCATCCCGATCGCATAACCCACGACAAGCACGAGCTCGGTTGGCTCGACAGTGCGTCCGGTGAGCCACTTCCCCGCAAAATCGCCGAGCTGTCGGACTGGCGGGAGGATCCACGCGAGTCCATGGAGCCAGGTGGGCCCGTTGCCGCCAAACGTGATCGCCTGGATGACGTTCGAGACGAGATAGATGCCGATAAAGAGCAAGCCATCGCTTTGCGAGATGGCGCCGAGCAACAGCATCAGCGAGCCGATGAAAAAGCTCACGAGCACAACGGCAAGCACCGTGCCGAGGACCGGCACCGCCACAACCTGCGAGAAGGCAACGGGGACGAGCGCGAAGGAGACGGCAAACAGCGTGAGCCCCACAACGAATCGCTGCAGATAGAACAACGCGGGCGGAATCTGATGCGCAAAGAGGAAGCGCACATACTGCTTCTCGCGGTCGAGCCCCACCGAGCCGTTCATCAGGAGCACGGCACCGATTGTCAGGCAGAGCGACGCCGTGTTGGACCAAATCTGGAGCGCCAGATCCTGCACCTGCGGATCGCCGCCGAAGAGCGGGACGCCCTGCGTCGACGTAATGCTCCAGAGCGGGAGCCCGGCCATCACGAAGAAGAGCAAGAAGGGCGAAAAAACCCGCACGGCGAGGTCGCGCGCGTGCCACGGCAGATACGCGAATAAGGGGCGCAGATTCATCGGACGGCCACCGCGGAGCGGAAGGCTTCTTCGAGCGACGACTCGGCCGGTGCGACGGCGATAATCAGCGCGCCCTCAGCAATCGCTTCGGCGAGTCCACGATTGAGCGCGGCGACATCGGCCGTGCACTCAATATCGACGCCATTCACCGTCGCCCCGTGGAAGCGCGCGGCGACCGCTTCGGGCGCCGAGACAGTACGAATGCGCCACCGCCGCTCGGCACCGCTCCCAGCCGCCTCGCGCACGGTGACGATGCGCTGGATCTCTCCGCGGTCAATAATCGCCACCCGATCGCAGAGCCGTTCGAGCTCATCGAGATTGTGCGACGCGATGATGATGGCGCGATCGGGACGTCGGAGCCCTGCGACGATATCACGGAATCGCGCCGTCCACACGGGATCGAGTCCGTGCGTGGGTTCGTCAAAGATTACGACACGTCGCTCGGCGAGTAGCGCCTGCGCAAGACCAACACGCTGGAGATTCCCCTTAGAGAGCGCTTTGAGCTTCTTGCGGCGATGTTCGTCGATGCCGACTGTCTCGATTACGCGCTCGACGGCCGCGGCACGCTCCACGGCCGGGATATCGGCAAGGGTCGCCATCCGGTAGAGCGTCTCTTCAGCGCGCCAGGTGAGCGGCAGCGTCATCAGTTCTGGGAGATACGCGATGCCTTCGCGCTCCACGAACGCCCGCGGAGCGATGCCATCGACCGTGATCTCCCCTTCGTCCGACGCGAGGAGGCCAAGTAGCATGGCAATCAGTGTGCTCTTGCCAGCGCCGTTGGGCCCCGCGATGCCCACCACTTCGCCGGCGCCAATCTCGAGCGAGACGCCCGTGACGGCGCGGACGCCCGTGCCGAAGAGCGACCGATAGGTCTTTCCAACGTCTTTCAGTGCAATCAATGCATGATCCGGAGGAGGCCTGCGTCAGCGCTCGCGCGCAAAAAGCTCTCGGCGTCGCGCGTCGGAATGAGGATCCCGGTGAGCGAGAATCCTCGACGCGCTTCGCTCTGCATGAATTCTTCGACCGTGCGTTCGGTGCCGCCCGCGGTCGCCACGCACATCGCGCGCACGATCTCGTCCCACGTGCCGTCGTACGGCTGTCCATCGCGCGCGATCACCTGATGGCGCTCCGGTGCGCCCTTTTGTTCCGTGAGATCCGAGAGGAGCGCGCCGAACAACTCCAGTTGTGAGCGGGCATCCTCCTGATCCTGATCGGCGGCGCGCTGCTCAATCTCCGCGAGGAGCTCATCGAGCGCATCGGGCTCCGGCTCGAGTTCGGCGAGCCGCTCCTCCCAGATGCGGAGCGCGGGATCGTCGTCGCGCATGCGGACGTGGGACTTCTTCAGTTCGAGCAGACGCCAGATCCCGAGTTCGTCCCAGTGATCCTCAGGCTTGGTCTGATCGAGCTGGTACAGCGCGGCCTCATACTCGCCCTGATCGTAGAGCAGATTGCCGAGATAGATCCGCGCCTCGGAGTGATCCGGATCGAGCTGCAGCGCCTTGCGGAGCGTCTCCACCGCGGCCGGCTCATCGCCGAGGCGGTGCTCCGTGTAACCGACCATCGCCACGGCCTCGGCGTTCTCTGGCGTCTGCTGGACGGCAATCTCGAAATACTCCTTCGCGTCGTCGAGGAGACCATCGCGGAAGAGCGCGCGCCCGACCTGAAGCATTAGCTCGACGTCGTCGGAGTAGCCGAGCTCCAGGATGCGCCGGAAGGATCGCACGCCAGCAGCGGTCTGGCCGAGCTTGAGCAGCACCTCACCAAGTCCGGCGAGCCCGTCTTCGTGCTCGGGATCGAGCACCAACGCTTCCTCGAACGATCGCCGCGCCCACGCGAACTCATCGCGCGCGAGCCGAGCGTAGCCAACACCGACGTGCAGCTCGACGGCATTGGGATACAAGCCGAGGCCCTCACGCAGGAGCGCGAGTGCCTCGTCGTAGTCGCCTTCGTTGTAGAGCTGATGCGCGCGCTCGTCGTACTCCTCGGAACTCAGGAACGGAGAGGGCATCGTGGTCCTGGCCTCCAGCTCGTG
>JAYTDH010000165.1:0-8002 GCA_043736095.1 Gemmatimonas sp. | reverse complement strand
GAGGCGGATGGACTGCTCTTCTACGTGATGCCGTACGTGGAGGGCGATTCGCTGCGCGGGATGATCACGCGCCAGGGGGCACTCGCGCCCTCCGAGGCGATGCGCCTGCTGCGCGACATCGTCGATGGCCTCGCGCACGCGCACCGCAATGGCGTGGTGCATCGCGACATGAAGCCCGACAACGTGATGATTGCGGATCGTCACGCGCTGGTGGTGGACTTCGGTGTGGCCAAGGCCATGAAGGACGCCTCAGCGCACCATAATCTAACGAGCATCGGCATTTCGCTTGGCACACCGACGTACATGGCGCCGGAGCAGGCGGCAGCGGATCCCAACATCGATCATCGCGCGGATCTCTATGCCGTTGGCGTGATGGCGTACGAGATGTTGACCGGGACGCCCCCGTTCACTGGCGCGCCGCAGGCGGTAATGGTCGCGCATATCTCACAGGCCCCCGTGCCGCTGCTGCAGGTGAAGCCGGATCTCCCGCCGGCGATTGCGCAGATCGTGATGAAGTTGTTGGAGAAAGATCCCAACAATCGTTATCAGAGTGCCGATGCACTGCTTGAGGCGATCGAAGCATTGACGACGCCGACCGGCGCGTATCTGCCGGCGTTCGCGGCGAAGGCATCGCGGACGAAGCGCGTGCTGGTGGCGGTCGGCACGATGCTGGTCGCCGCTGCCGCGTACCTTGGTACTGCGTCACTGCGCCAGGAGGCGTGGCTGAATGGCACTGCGCTGCCCGAGCTGCGACGGTTGGTGGAACTCGGCGAGGCAGATAGCGCATTCGCGCTTTCACTTGAGATTGCCGCGGTGGCACCGACCGACTCCACACTTAACGCCCTGTATCCACGTTTCTCGCGCCAGCGAGTCTTCAAGACCAACGTGGACGGCGTGCGTATCGCGCGCGCCTCGCTCGCTGATACATCAACCTGGTACGCGATTGGGACGACGCCGTTCGACACCGTGCGTGTACCAGGTCGGGCGAATCTCTACCGATTTGAGAAGGCAGGGTACCGCACGGCGTATCGGACGATGACGGCAGTCGCATCGGCGACTTTTCCGGACAGCGGTACCACGCTGCGTACGGACACCGACGCCGATCCGGAGATGGTCCGCGTCGCCGGCGGCGAGCTGCGCGCCTTCCTCGTCGGAGCGGACTTCGCGGATCCGATTGTGCTCGGCAACTATCGCATTGATGAATTTGAGACGACGAACGCCGAGTATCAGAAGTTCGTGGACGCCGACGGCTATCGCGATGCGCAGTGGTGGGAGCACCCCTTTGTCGATGGCAATCGCACGCTGAGTTTCAGCGAGGCGACGGCGCGCTTTGTAGATGCCACGGGGCGTCCGGGGCCGGCGTCATGGCAGGGCGGGGCATTCCCGAGTGGACGCGAGAGCTATCCGGTTGGCGGCATCTCCTGGTACGAGGCGGCGGCATACGCAAAGTTCCGCGGCAAGTCGTTGCCGACCATTTACCACTGGGCGACCTCCGCCACGATTTATCTCTCGCGCTTCATTGTGGCTGGCAGCGTACTTGATGCCGCGGGTCCCGAGCTCGTCGGCGCGCCTCGCGCCGTGAGCGCCGTTGGTGCGAGCGACATGGGCGGTAACGTCCGCGAGTGGGTGCACAACGATGCCGGACGCGGTCAGCGCTACATCCTCGGCGGCGGCTGGACCGATCAGACGTATGGATTGGTGGATGCCTACGCGCAACCACCAATGGACCGCTCGCCGATCAATGGCATTCGCTTGGTGAAGTACGCCGAGAACGAGCCGAATCTCGCACTGGCGCAGGCTCCGCTACAGCGCGCCTTCCGCGACTTCACGCAGGAACGTCCGGTCAGCGACGCGCTCTTTGCGGCGTATCGCCCGATGTACGACTACGATCCCGATGTGTTGGAGCCAGCGATGGAGCAGGCCGAGACGACGACCGTGTGGATCAAGGAGCGCGTGACCTTCAACGCGGCGTATGGACGTGAGCGGATGATGGCGTGGATTTATCGCCCCGTTGGAGCGACGGCGCCGCTGCAGGCTGTTGTTGCATTTCCGGGCTCTGGCTCGATCAACGGTGGCCCGAGCGAGAACACGTACAACGCGAACGCCGAGTGGATTGTGCGGAGCGGGCGCGCGTTGGTGTTCCCGATTCTCAAGAGCACGCATGAGCGAGCGGATTCACTGAACAGTGATTACGCGAACGAGACGATTTTCTATCGCGACCATGTGGTGATGTGGGCGAAGGACATTCGTCGCACGTTGGACTATCTCGAGTCGCGCCCCGAGTTTGATGCGGCGAAGTTCGGCTACCTCGGCTTCAGCTGGGGCGGCTTCCATGGCGGGTTGGTGCCAGCCATCGAGCCGCGACTCAAGGCGATCGTGCTGTATGTGGCGGGGCTCGGGATGGAGCGTGCGCGTCCTGAGGTGGATGTGTTCAACTTCTTGCCGCGCGTTAAGCAGCCGACGCTGATGTTGAATGGGAGCCAGGACTACTTTTTCCCGGTGAAGACGGCGCAGGAACCGTTCTTCAAGAACTTGGGGACGCCGGCCGCGGACAAGCAGTACAAGGTCTACGATGGCGGGCACGATGTGCCGCGGACGGAGCTGATTAAGGAGTCGCTGGCGTGGTTTGACCGGTATCTGGGGCCGGTGCGCTAACTCTGCTCGCGGACTTGTCTTGGCTCGTCCACGGTGTGAAGCTAATAGTATGAACGACGACTCTCGATCGAGAACGAAGCTGGAGAGTACCAGCGAGCGGTCCGACAAATCTCCGATGACTCTTGAGGAGTTCATCCGGAAGTGGGAGGCGTTACCGAAGCTCTCGCCGGAGGAGGCAGGGGAGTACGCGCGCAACATCGAGCAGGCGCGCGCTGAGCTCTCGCCGTTGCGTGATCCGTGGGCGTGACTTGGAACACGTCCATCAGCGAGCGCATCGTGCATCCCCTGTCGGAGAGCTGCGCGTCAGCGCGACCTGACCTGCGCCAGCTGCACGAGTTGCCCGAGTGAGCCGACGCCAATCATACGGTTGCGGAGCTTGATGGCGTCATCGCGCGACAGTGTGCCGCCGTGCGCCGCGGGGTTGCGCAGCTCGGTGAGTTCCTTGAGAATCGGCGGGAGCGACGACGTAAACCACTCGCCGGCATCGAGTCGCTTTTTCAGGTACGCGTTGCGCTCGTAATCCTCACCGATGCAGCGCGCGAGTTGCCCGAGTGTGATTGGGCCCTGGCGTGCGAGGTCGAGCGTCGTGCCGTCCACATTTGCGAACCGCACTGCATCGGGCGCGCCGCTCATCGCGCGTTGGAGCACGCTGTTGGTCTGCACTTCCACGGCATTGGCGAGGTCAATCACTACCGCGTGCAGGTTGAAAGTGGGATCGTCGCGATGGCGACGAAACACCTCCTCTGCCGAGGCAATGAAGCCGCGCGCGGCGGGATCGAGTTGCTCCCACGCCGCATTGCCAAAGCGATTCTCGCGCAGCTCGCGTTGCATCGCCCCTGCGCCCGCGCGCTCCGCATCGTACTCGGCCCAGAAGCGGCCGCCGGTGAGGCGCTGGCGTGTTTCCTCGTCGAACCAGCGCGTCTCGTCGGCGCGCGTGACAATCAGCGGGAGATCCACCATCCCGCCGTAGAGCGAGACAGGGCGGTCTTCGTAGCGCGTGTTGCGTAGCTTGCCGAGTTCGCGCACAACGCTCGTCGTGTCGTCGAGGACGAGGCGGCGAATATCGAAGATCCGAAACCAGCAATCGCAGTTGAGTCCGCGCTCCGTGTAGTACGACGGAACGGAATCCACTTCGTCGGGCTCCGATCGTACATCATCGCTCGTGACCTCGGCGAGGTGCGCGACGTAGAGTGAGCGATAGTCGGTGAGGTAGAGATTGACCTCGGGGCCGCCGAGCACGGGATTGGCGGCCGCGTCGAGCGCGAGGACATCGTCGAGATGCGGAAGTGGTCCCTGCCGATTCGAGGAGCGGACCTTCCCCCACCAGACAAAAACGTCCTCGGGGTCGCGCTTGCCGGCGCTGCACTCGCGCATGGCGCGGAGGAGGACTTCGAGGTGGAGCTGGAGTGCGTCGGCTTCGTAGCTTGGGTTCCAGACGGCGAGGAGGTGGCGGGTCATGCGCTAGCACCGCCCCGCACGATGATCCACGGGCTGACACGCGAACGCATCCGTCGCCCAGAGCCCGACTTTCTTCCGCTTCGCCTCCGCACTCGCCGCACGCAGGCGATCCACGTACTTCACATTCGGCGGATACACCAGCACCACCGCCATCCCCGACCCGACCATCTCTTCGTTGATCAAGCGGTTGTCGGTAGTCCAGAGGTAACCGAGCGTGCGGCCATAGCGATCGCGGAACTGCACGTCGGTCTCGATGCGGAGTACGGTGCCGACGGGGGTGAGTCCCTGCAGTGTCTGCATCGCTTGGCGTCCGAAGGGCGCTTGCGAGAGTTCGGGTGTGTCGATCAGGAGCAATCGCACGCGACGATTGCCTTCGCAGACGATGGTGTCGCCATCTACCACGCGCTGCACGACGCATCGCGCCGCGGCGTTGATGGCGGTGCTGTCAACGCGCGGGCCGCGTTGCAGCGAGGTGCCCACCGGTGCGAGGCGTCGCAGTGTGGCCGCGGCGGCTTGCGTGGTTTGCGGCGGCGACTGTCTTCGGGATTGTTCTCGCGGAGTGCCCTGCTGCTGCGCATCAGCGCAGGCCGTGGCGAGCATGGTGAGGAGGAACGCCGAGCGAAGTGACTGAAGGGAAGACGCCATGCAGGGAATCAACGCCGCCACCGACCAAGTGGAAGTCCTCGCGGAATTAACGCTGCGCGGGCACTTCGTGTCGGTCGGCGAGTAACGGCGACGCTCAGGCCGTGACCTTTGCGTTGGCCGAAAGAAACTCTCGTGCCTCTGGCACGGCGCGCAACACGCGCATGAGCGTGTCAGTCACTTTGCTCTGAAAGATCGTGCCGCGCTCCCAGCGCACGACGGTCTTTGCGCCGGCGCCGATCAAGCGTTCGAAGGCGGCTTGTGAGAGCTGGAGTGATTCACGCAGCTCTCGGATCTCTTCGGGGGAAAGCAGTCCCTCGCTCTCGCGCACGACGTCGGCGGCGGCGCGATGCACGGCATCCATGTCGCCCGGGGCGAAGTACGTCTCACCGCATGAGGAGCAGCGCTGCAGGTCGCGCCAAACGACAATAGGCTCACGTCCCGGAAAATCAACGCTCACGTCGAAATATCCGCGGTGCACCGGCTCCTCGCAGTGTACACACGACAGTAGGTCGTTGCGCATCAGAGTTCCTTGAAGGAGATAATGACAACCAGTTCGTCTGGCGTGCGGCCTCTGACCTGAAGCTTCACGTATAGTCTCAGCGACCCGACGTGCGTGCGATACACATCCTGCACGAGACCTTTCATTGCCCGAGAGAACATGGACTTATAAAACTCGGAAGGTCGAATCGCCTTGACGACGGCAATGATCTGACTCTGGTCGAATCCCAGCTCAAGGCCATCGCGAGTCGCTTGTCGGGTAATCAGAAATGCGTCGGCTTGAAGCAGCCACCGGATTGTTTCGAGCGGGTAGGTCGGCGAAGTGTTCATCGCGGCCTACCCAAATATGGTAGCACAGTGCTACCAGACGCGCAAGGCGCCTCCTTCGGGCTCAATCGGGTCGAGATCATCCCGCACGATGGGGATCCGCCTCCCGCGCGCCGGCATCACTCCATCGCGTCCGGCATCAAAAACCGCCCCCGCCACCGCCGATCCAGCGTCAACCGCCCCAGCTCCAACGCCCACCGCGCCGAGCTGTCGCGAACCCATGCCCGTTGGATCGCCAGGCGTTGATCCGCGTCGCCCCAGAAGTTCACGAGGAGCGTGATGTTGAAGACATCGGGGCCGTCGGCGTCCACGCGCATCAGGGACAGACTGTGCGCGCGCGGCCTGGGGGATGGGAGCAGCACGATGTAGTAGTGGCCATTCCGATCGTTGGGCGGCGCGGGAATGGCGGAGAGCACGGGGTCGGGATAGGCGGCGATAAGGGTCTGCTCGACATCATCGAGCGTGACCTGACCGTTTTTCCAAATGCCGGCGAAGTAGAAATTGACGAAAGCGTGCGGGCCATCGGGGGCGCTGGAGCCGCTTGAGCCCGCATAGGTGACCGCGGCGACTTTTGTGGCGGTATCGAAGTAGGTGTCGCCCTGCCGAAAGTATTCGCCGCCGAACATCACCGGAGATGTTCGAGGTGTCAGGACGATTGGAGTCGGCAGCGGCTCGGGGGCCGACGAGCAGCCGAGGGCGAGGAGCAGAATGGCGGTTGCGAGACGCATGACAGCTACGCTACTCGCCACGTCTGACACTCTGCTCGGATGCTCACGCCGCCCGCGTAGGATCCGTCCACTTCAACCGCGGGAAGCGCGAGAAGTCGGTATCCGCCGAGCAGAGCTCGGCGCCGTTTTCGATAGCGAGGGCGGCGAGGTGCGCGTCGGGGACGAGTTGTCCGGCGGCTGGCACCACCTCTACCAGCTCGCGCAAGATTGCCCAGTGCCGTTCGCCGGGATGCAGAATCCGGACGTTGGGGCATGCGAGCCAACGGTCAATCAACTCCGCGGCGATGCGAGGCTCGAGATGGAACTTGTTGCGTCGATCGGTTCCGATGCGAAGGAAGCCGAGTAGCGTGTGCCAGGGTAGCGCAACGACTTCATCTTCGTTGAGGATGCGCTCGAGGAAGGCGAGCTGCCGAGCATGATGCGTACTCTCGGTGTTGACGGCCTCGAGCAACACGTTGACGTCGAGGACTTTCACTCGCTCGGACTCCGGCGTTGCGTCTTGAGATAGCGCTCCATCTCTTCTTCGTGGAGGAACTCCTTGATGGCCTTCGCGTCCCAATTCACGCCGAGGTTGAAGGTCTGCTGCCGGAAGGGCTCGCGAGCTGCGACCGTTGCCGGCGTAAGCCCGCGGGTAAGCGCCCGATTCAGGGCCTCCTTAAAAGAGATGCCCTCGTCGTCGGCGAGCTTCCGGAGGCGATTGAGGAGGTCTTGGTTGATATCCACGGTAGTCCGCATGAGTTGACGCTAACGCATCAACCCTGTGATGTCAAAGCATTAAATGTTGGTCCTGTGAGCTCAAGTGTAGTCCCAACAATGCTTTACACGTCATCATTCTATTGCGGACCGCATCATCTTGTCCGCTGTCAGTCCCCTCCAGTATCGTAGACATACAATAGAAGGACTCGGTCGCCAGCGCCCTGGCGATCGGCGTGAAGAGCGCGGAGAGGGATCCGACCCTATGACCCGCGCGCCAATCCGTAACCCTGCGCACTGATGCGCCAGAGACGGTGGCAATGTCGGCCGGAGCTTTCAAATCCGGGACCACGTGCGAGTGGGCGAGGACCTCTCTCGAAAGGGTGACCACATGGAAAAGCCGCGCAATCGTTTTCGGGACTACAACGGCGAGATGCGCGCGCCGTTGGAGCGTGTGCTCGTCGAGGTGCGCCGACGTCGGAAGACGAAGTGATCCGGCGCCCCTACCGCCGAAGCGGCTCCACCACCCGATCCCACCCATACACCCGCGCCACGCGCTCGGAGAGCTCGGCGATGACGCGCCCACCGGCATCGCTGTTGGTCATCACCACGAGGCCGTAGCCGTGACGCAGGTGTCCCTCGAAGTTCGCGCGGAATCCCCAGTTGCCGCCGCTGTGCTGGAAATACCAGCCCTCGCCGCGGTAACTCAGACTGGGACCGACTCCGAAGGGCCCGGTGCCAACGGGGGTGATCATTTCGCGCGCGGCGGCTTGGGTGAGCACCGCGCCACGTGGCCCACGCGCGGCGCGTTGAATCTCAATTACAAAGCGCGCGAGATCCTCGGCGGTGGTCCAGAGCCCGGCCGCGGATTGTTCGGGATAGACATGCCAGGGCATGTCGCCCATGCGGCGGCCCTGAATGCTGTGCGCGTGCGCGAGTCGCGCGTGCAGGGAGTCGGGGACGGGCTGCGCAAAGCTGCTGTTGGTCATGCCGAGTGG
>JAYTDH010000164.1:0-1918 GCA_043736095.1 Gemmatimonas sp. | reverse complement strand
GCCGGGACAATTGCCGAGGGATCGACGAAGACTGGTCGGCCGCCTTCATCGGCGAGCGAGAACTGCGGCGTTGCGTCGAGGTTGAGATCGCGCACGCCGTAGAGGTCCACGCCCAGCGCATACGAGACATCGAGCGACACGTTGAATCGCTCAAGCAGCCGCTTCTGGACGCCGAGCGAGGCACGCCACGAGCGTGGGGCACCGAAGTTCGCGTCGAAGGTGGTCACATTCGGGCGTTGATTGGTGAACGGCGTACCGCCGCCAGCGCCATCGGCGCATGTGGTCGGGATGGTCGACGGATCGGCGCGGTACCCGGACCAATCGGGAATCGGCACCGCGCTCCCGACGCAGACCAACTGCGTCTCCGCGCCCGGCAAACCGGTCGCATCGAGTGCGCCCGTGAAGAGTCCGCTCGGTGCGCGGCCGCGGAACTCGCCGATGCCACCGCGGATGATTGTCGTCGCGAGGCCAGCGAAGGGGCCACCGACACCACCACCAGCACCACCACCAGCACCACCTCCGCCAGGCGCTCCAGCCTGCGGCTGACCCGTCGCGCCGGGCTGCTGCGTCGGAAGCCCGAGCGTCCACGTGAAGCCCACGCGCGGACTCAGATGCGTCTCGCTGGGGAAGCGATCAGTGCGACGTCCAAACTTGGTCTCAACATCGGGATTGAGTGCTGGCTCGCCCTCGTACGACGAATGCTCGAGGCGGACGCCATAGGTGACCTGGACGGCGCGTGACTTCCGCCACGTATCACCCAGATAAATCGCGCTGTTCCAGATTCCGCCGTTGCGCTCGGTGGGCGCCAGCGTCCGCGTGAACTGCGACGGGACGTTGTTCTCGAGATCGACGAGCGAGTTGTACGTGTACGTCCCGTTCCGGTTCGTCGCAAAGTCCTGATTGTACCGACTGAGATTCATCAGGCCGCCAAGCTTCACGCGATGCGCACCATCGGCCGAGACCCAGGAGAGTTCGTCGGTGGCCTCAACCTGATCGTTCTCCAGATCCTGCGGGAGCGCCGTGTTGCCGCCAAACGTGAGGGCCGCGACGCTGCGCGAGCCATCGTCAAAATCACTCAGCACTTGGACGCGTCCAGATGGCGCGACGAGGTAGGGACGCGTGTCTCGCGTGTCGAGCGCGCCATAGATGCGCGCTTCGTTGATGAATCCGTTGTCGAACTGCGAAATGAGCGAAAGGAGTGCGCCACCGCCGAGCGAATTCACATCGCCGCCATAGTGCGGCACACTGAGCGCCGAGATGCGCTGGCCATCCTGCACGCCGAATCGCCAGTCGCCGCGCAACGTCAGCGTGTGCTTGTCGGAGATCGACCAGTCGAACCGCGTGAGCGTCGTGAGATTCTCCGACAGACGGCGCGAGGGCACGCCGTCCACACGCGCGGGGAGCCCGTACCCCGTCACGAGATCCA
This sequence comes from Gemmatimonas sp., assembly GCA_043736095.1. Taxonomy (GTDB): domain Bacteria; phylum Gemmatimonadota; class Gemmatimonadetes; order Gemmatimonadales; family Gemmatimonadaceae; genus Pseudogemmatithrix. Next base: position 492 of record JAYTDH010000164.1, on the reverse strand, counting down.
AGAAGCGCGCCGCTGAATCCGGTGCCACGCCGAAGCGCTGGAAAATCACATCGTTGCCCGAGAGCAAACTCTGCAGGCCATCGGAGCGCGCCCGCCACTGCGCCGATCCGAACCAGAAGATCTTGTTCTTCTTAATTGGTCCGCCGAGCCCGAAGGAGTACTGGCTCTGCGTGTAGGGCTGGCCGAACTGCACCGCCTCATCGTCGTAGAACTGCATCTCCGGTGTGCGGAGATCGTAGCCGAGCGAACCCTGGATGTCGTTGGTCCCGCTCCGCGTCGTGCTCGCGACCTGCCCGCCGGTGAACTGTCCGCGCGCGACGTCGTAGGTCGAGGTGACCACGCGGCTCGTCCGCACGGCTTCCTGCGGCACTGCGCCACTGCCGAACGAGAGTCCGTCGAGCGTCACCTGATTCTGATCCACGCGCTGACCAGCCACGGAGAACGCCGAGCTTGCAGAATCGCTCCCACCGAACGTGACGACACCAGCACTCA
>JAYTDH010000163.1:0-6224 GCA_043736095.1 Gemmatimonas sp. | reverse complement strand
CCACATCAGGTGTACGCGGTGATCGTGCGGGCGCGCGTGCCGCGCGGCCGCGTGATTGCCATCAACGTTGACGCGGCGCGCGCGTTGCCCGGCGTACTCGATGTGCTGCTCGTCGCCGACGTCCCGGCGCGCACCAAACTGTTTAGTGCCGACGTCACCTATTTCGGGCAGCCGCTCGCCGCCATCTGCGCCGCGTCGCAGGCGATCGCCGAACGTGCGGCCAAGCTCGTCATCGTCGAGATCGAAAAGCTTCCGCACTCCGTCACCGTTGCGCAGGCCACTGCACCCGACGCGCAGCCGGTACGCCCCGGTCTCCCCAACAATCTTCTCTTCAAAGAGCCGCGCACCAATGCGCGTGGCGATATCACCGCGGGCTTCGCCGCCGCCGATGTCACCATCACGCGCGAGATCCGCACGCCCTGCGTGCTTCATACCGCGCTCGAGCCGCACAGCGCCGTCGCGGAGTGGGATGGCGATCATCTCACGGTGTGGGAGAGCACACAGGGCATCTTCCGTGTGCGCGACAATCTCGCCAAGAATCTTGGCATCCCGCTCACCAACGTGCGCGTGATCTGCGAAGCGATGGGCGGCGGATTCGGTGCGAAGAACTACGCCGCCGCGCACACCTACATCGCCGCACTCTTCGCCAAGCGACTCGGACGCGCCTGTGCCTGCTTCGTCGATCGGGCGGGCGAACAGACAGATACCGGCAATCGTCCCGCGAGCGTGCAACGCGTCACGCTCGGCGCCACACGCGATGGGCGTCTCACGGCGATTGACCTCGTCGCCGAGATTCCACTCGGCATTGGTGGATGGGAAGGCGGGCCCGGCGAGATTTATCACGAGCTCTATTCCTGCCCAAACGTGCACACGCACGAAACGTTTGCGTTCGTGAACAGCGCGGCGATGGCCGCCTTCCGTGCCCCTGGGCACGCGGAAGGCGCCGTTGGGCTCGAGATGGGAATGAACGCGCTCGCCGAAGCGCTCGGGATGGACCCGCTCGAACTGCGTCGCAAGAACATCGCGACGCACGATCAGAAGAAGAATCGCCCGTACACAGGGAATCGACTCGCCGAGTGTTATGAGGTGGGCGCGGCGCGATTCGGGTGGAGCGATTGGCAGGCGACGCACGCACACGCGGACGAGCACGCCGCGGTCGTCGCAGATCCGCGCCGCGTCCCTGGCAAACCACACCTCCGCCGCGGGGTCGCCGTCGCCGCACAGATCTGGTCTACCGGTGGTGGCCCACCGAGCTACGCCACCGTGCGGCTCAACAACGATGGCAGCGCCGATGTGCTCGCGGGCTCGCAGGACTTAGGCACCGGCACGCGCACGATCCTCGCGCAGGTCGCCGCCGAAGCACTCGGCCACACACTAGACGCCGTGCGCGCCATCATCGGCGATACCAGCGCCACGCCGTACGCCGGAAACTCGTGGGGCTCAATGACCGTCGCGTCGCTCACACCGGCCGTGCGCATGGCGGCGATGGATGCACGGAATGCGTTGCTCGACGCGGCAGCGGGCTTGCTCAACGCCTCCAAAGAATCGCTCGAAACGCGCGAGGGTCGCGTCTATGCGGGAGAGCGCTCACTCGGCTTCGGCGAGATCACCGCCAAACTCGGCAACGTGATGATCCAAGGACACGGCTCGCGCGGTCCCAACCCGCAGGATGCTGGCATCGTCACCACTGGCGCGCAGTTCGCGGAGGTCGAGGTTGATATCGAGACGGGCATCGTACGCGTCGTGCGGATCGTCGCCGTGCACGACGCCGGCCGCATCGTGAATCCCACGCTCGCCGAGTCGCAACTCGAGGGTGGAATCATCCAAGGGCTCGGCTTCGCGCTCTTTGAGGAGCGCGTGCTCGATACGCGAATGGGCGTTCCGTTGAACGTCGGGATGCACGACTACAAGATCCCGACGCTCGCCGATATCCCCGTGATTGATGGGCACTTTCTTGATGGCGCCGATACCCGAGCAAACCACGTTGGCGCGCGCGGGATTGCCGAGCCGGCGATTGTGCCGACGGCGCCGGCGATTGCCGGGGCCGTTGCGGATGCGCTCGGAGTTGCCGTGCTGGAGTTGCCGCTCACCCCGTGGCGGGTGCTGAAGGTGCTGCGAAGCTAGGGTTGGTGTGGATGCGCTTTCGGCTCCGGCGCGAGCAGCAATCGATACTACGTCGAGCGGCTCTCAAGACTGCGCGGACTTGAGATTGTGCCGGTTGACACGCGCACCTGGATTCGAAACGTCGAACTTCCCTGGAAGCACAAAGATCCGGCCGACCGAACCATCGTCGCCACAGCCGAGATCACTGGATCCGCACTCGTGACGAATGATCGCGCCATCCGTGCGTACTTCGAGCCCGTGATCTGGTAGGGCGCCGCGTCGCGACTGGTGGTGGCGACTGGTGGTGGCGACTGGTGGTACTAGTTGCTGGTCGCGCGCCGAGCACAGCTAAGTTGTTGACAAGTAACGCTTTACTTCTGATAGCTTATTAGCTATCATGCTTATGTGATGCATCGTCTCCTCCTTTCCGCTCGGCAGCGAGCCGGCCTCTCGCAGCGCGAACTCGCGACTCGCGCGAGAACGTCGCAGTCGGTCATCGCGCGAATCGAGTCGGGCAAAACGAATCCAACCGTCGCCACACTTGAGCATCTGTTGCGCAGCTGCGGCTTCACGCTCGACGCGCAGCTCGCGCTGGATCCGGTACAGAACACGCACATGCTCGACGACGTCTCGCGGATCCTCGCGCTCACCGCCGAACAGCGCTTCGCCGAACTCGCGAATGCCTCTCGCTTCGTGCTCGCGTTACGCGGCAGTTCAAATGTTTGAGGTCCACGCGTTTAATCCCGAGCGACAGCTCCGCACATTGGCGGCGCATCGCGTGCGGTTCGTGCTCATCGGCGCGCTGGGCGCGAGCCTCTATGGATTTCCGCGGATGACCGCAGATGCGGACATCACCCCGGCGCGCGATGATGAGAATCTCGAGCGACTCGCGTCAGCGCTACAGGAACTGCGCGCACGGGTCTTCACCGAGAGCGTCCCCGAGGGATTGGCATTCGACTGCAGCGCGAAGACACTCGCCCGCGCGCCGCTGTGGAATCTCACAACGGATGCCGGCCGCATTGATCTGGTGTTCGAGCCTGCCGGTACGGGCGGCTACAACGAGCTTGCGCCGAACGCGGTACATCGGCAGGTCTACGGCAACGAACTGCTCGTCGCTCGGCTCGAGGACATCCTGCTCTCAAAGGAAGCGGCAGATCGTCCGCAGGATCGTCATGACGCAATCGTGATTCGCGAGCTACTTCGACGTCGCGGCTAGCAACCGCAACTCGTCATGAGCGACTAGCAACCAGCAACCAGCAACCAGCAACTCACCGCCACGGCGGAACGCCGCCCGCCTTCCGCTTGAGCGTCGGATTATGCCGATACAACGACGCCGTCCGCCCAATCACCTGGATCACCTCAGCGCGCACCCGCTTCGCCAGATCATTCGCGGCCGCGCGCGCCGTCACCTCGGCGGTCTTGTTCAGCGAGACCTTCACCAACTCGTGCGTGCGCAGCGCATCGTTGAGTGACTCGATCAAACTGCCGGAGATTCCCTCCAGCCCGATATGCACCGTCGGCTTGAGGCGATTGCATTCCGATCGCAGCGCGGCGCGCTCTTTTCCCGTCATCGTCATCGTTGATTCCCTCGCGTCTTGAGGTACGGGAGCGGGTTCACCGGGTCGCCGGTCCACCACATTCGCGTGTCCCTGTATCGCAGTAGTTGGTAGTGCAGATGCGGCGCGTTCGCCGGTGCGTTCCCGGTTGTCCCGACCGTGCCAATCAGATCGCCGCGCCGAATCTCTTGACCGACCCGCAGTCCGCGCGCGTATCGGTCCAGATGCGCATAGTAATGCACATAGCGCCGTGCGGGGTCCACGACATACACCGTGTTGCCGCCGAGCGCGTTGGTGGAGATGCGGCGCACCACGCCATCATCGGCGGCGACTACGGGGGTCCCCTTTCGCGCCATGACGTCGAGCGCGAGGTGAGTCCGGCCTCCGCTCCGCCGCGCGTTGAAGGTGTCCGAGAGCTCGTTCACGCGGACACCGTCCACCGGAACCATCATCTCGCGCGAACGCAGGTAGTCCGCGTCCGTCCGGACGCGTGGGCGATCAGCGACGGGCGCGGTGAAGCAGGCCGTCGCGAGCGGGGAGATAAGAGCAAGAATGAGGGCGCGCCGCAGCATCTGCTATAGAACGAGCGCGGGTGACTCGGGGTCACTGTCTTGTGTTTACGATGGTCCGATGAACAGCAGTGGTGAGTTACCGGTTGGAAGTCGTGACTGACTCGCCGCTGCCGTTGCCCCGCCCGCACACCTCAAAACTCCCAACTCACAGCTGCAGTTCAGACCCCCAAGCCCGAGCGCACACAAAAACCCTGTCCCGTTGCCGCCCCGTGATCTCCCCCGCCAACCCCACGGCAACAAGTCGCTCCAGTGCATCCCCCGCCGCCGGCCGCGAGCACTCCAACTGCGCACTCAACAACGGCATCGTCGTCGCGAGTGAATCCCTGAGCACGAGGAGCGCGCGTCGCGCCGTAATCGCCCCGCGCCCGAGCGGGGCGAGCCGCGCCCCGTCCTGCGACATCGCCGCGAGCATCGCCCGCACCGCGAGCCTCCGTGCGCGCGCCGCCCGTGCGCACTCGCCGAGCGCGACGCGAGCAAAGGGCTCCTCATCACCCTCCCGCCACGCCGCGAGTGCTTCCGATCGGGCCACCGGATCCAGCTCGGCAAACGGCAGTACGCGGAGCTGCTCTGTGAGTCCCGCCGAGCAGAGCAGCAACGCCGGCACCAACTCGGCGAGCGGCCCCTGGCCGACTGCCGCCGCCGCGGCCACCGCGCGCATCAGCACTGGGCGCGGCTGACCGCCGGGGCGTAGCGCTTCCTCAAGTGCCGCGAGGTGAATCGGCGCTGAGGCTCCGGCTGAGGCTCCAGCCGAGGCGCCCTCGAGGGCGATGGCGTGCGCGAGCACCCGCGCGACCGTGAGCGGCGCTCCGGTTAGTGCGCGCCGTTCTTCCTCGTCCACCACGGCTCGCATCTGCGCCAAGAAGGGGGAGAGCCCCTCCGCGTGCACCGCGTCCACCGCTGCGGCGACGAGCGAAGCGCGCCCGTCGGCGATAGCTTGCGAGGCATCGAACGCGGCGGCGGCACTTCGGGGCGTGAGCACCGCGGATCCGGCCTCAACGAGCGGCGGCGTGGCCGGTAGCCGCGCAATCGACTCGGCGCGCAACGCGAGCCGTACGGCGCGCGGCGAGGCGATGGCGAGCTCGTCGAGCCGAGCGAGTTCGTCGGCCGCGGACTCGAGGGCGCGGGCAGTTTGAGGGAGCAGAGGGTAGGCGGAGACTGTTGAATTCCTACGATGAACTCACTACACAATAATTATCGCCGTAAACCTGTTTAACTGCAAGTCGACAGAAAAGCTGGCGAGCCGCATAGTCAACAAGCTTTCATCACCTTAGATCACGCAAGGATCGTAAAAAAGGTATGAATCATCTAAAACTGTTTACCGTCATCTTTGGCGGCGCGCTCATCACCGCGCAGGACTCCACCCAGGCCTCCGCGCAAATCCCGGCTTCGCAGACACCGGCCGCGCCCACGACCTCCCCCTCGACTCCGCCGTCCGCGGCCCGACCCCTCGGCGCCGCCCCGGCCGCCGTCGAGCCCGGCCCCGGCTACACCCCCCACCGCGTCTACGACACCCGCCGCAGGCGATTCGTCGACCTCGAAACCATGATCAGCGCCATCGCCCGCGCCGATGCCGCCTTCCTCGGCGAGTTGCACAACGACCCCGGGACCCACCGCCTCCAACTCGCCGTCCTCGAGGGCGCCGCCCGCCGACGCGACGGCAAAATCGTCCTCGCCCTCGAGATGTTCGAGCGCGATGTGCAGCCGCGCGTCAATGACTATCTCGCCAACGAGATCGACGAAGCCACCTTCATTGCCAGCAGCCGCCCCTGGCCAAACTATCCGACCGACTATCGCCCCATGGTCGAGTTCGCGAAGTCGCACAACTGGCCGGTGGTCGGTGGCAACGTGCCGCGCCGCCTCGCCTCGCAGGTCGCACGTCGTGGCCTGCTCTCGTTCGACTCGCTTCCTGAGGCGGATCGCCCCTTCGTCGCCGCGCAGAATCTCTGCCCGCGCGATGAATACTGGGAGCGATTCAAAGAGACGATGGGCGATA
>JAYTDH010000162.1:0-10811 GCA_043736095.1 Gemmatimonas sp. | reverse complement strand
GGCGATGGCCGGCACGACACCAGGATGGATCGACGCGCGGCGGGTGCGACGGCGTTGCACCAGCCCGCGACGCGCCAGCAGATCGGCCACGGTGCTCGGCGCGGGCCATTCGTGGATCCGTGGATGCTTGGTCTGCAGCACCGCGAGCAGCTTGCGCGCGCCCCAGAAGGGATGCGCCTCCCGCGCCTCACACCGGAGCTCGGTCATCGCGGTCGAGAGCTTGTGAGGACACGTGTGAGGCGCTCGACTGCGGTCGCCGAGGCCACGCCGCCCCTCCTCGGCATAGCGGGCGATCCATTGGTAGCCCGTCGGTCGGCTGACGCCGTGTCGGGCGCAGACCTCGGCCATCGCAAAACGATCACTCAAGGCGTCCTGCACAAACTGGAGTCGTTCGGTCATGGGGTCGGTCTCCAACCAGGGCATGGCGCTCTCGCGTAAGAGGGGGTCGCCATGCAGTTGAGAAGGAGTGTAAACCATGCTGCCGGACTAACCTGTCAACCATGTACCCGGGCTGTACCACATGCAGCCTAACGAGCGTTGAAGCTGGCAAAGGAGCTATTGATGATGCGCGCTGCGCGCGCACTCTTATGGATTCCTTTGCAGCTTAACTCGGGCGTTAGGCTGATCGGACTGACATCACCGGGAGCAAAGCGTCACGGCCTATGACATCCACGATGCAAGCCCCGGAGGGCGAGAACCCGTTCCGTTATCCTGCAACACCCTTCGCATCAACTCCCGACGAAGTTGTCGCCCAACCGGACTACCCGAGGTTGCTGGAGTGGATGCGGTCGATAGGTGGCCGCGCGGCTTCGCTCGACTTCTGGGCTCGCGGAAATTATGCGCGTCGGCTGGCATCGCTCCGCACTGCGGGCAAGGCACCGATCCTGGTTCGTGCTCGAACTATCGGAGAAATGCGCTGGGCCTACCGCCGCCTCGCTCTCTTGGGAACACCAGTGGAGTTCCTTTGGGATGGCAGTCTGACGCATCCCCTGAAGATCGTCCACCTGCATCCCGGGAACGACGATGACCGCTGGGACGCCGGTTGGGGGTACATCTCGACGCTGGCTCGCGTGGCAAAGACCCGGCGCGGACACTGGTGCCCCGTCGTCGGATACGCGCGACTCATGCCGGAGGCAGTGCCCAACTGGATCGTCGACGAGGTCGCCCCAGCCTTCGCAGCTGGCGACGTCTTCGTAACCCCATCGGCCCTCGTAGGAACCCCACTTGGCGACCCGCAGTTGAACGATGCTTTTGAAACAGTTCTCGGCGGCCTGCCTGTGCGCTCCGAAGAGCCTGCCAGAACGATGCTCGAACTTGAGCTGCCACTTCTCGACCGGCTTTCGCCGAAAGACTTCCAGTCGCTTCTCGCCGACAACGTAGTGGAGCTCGACAGATTGCGAATCGCATGGGGACGACTCGTTTCCGGCGTCTCATCCGGCTCTGCCGCCGACATCGTCGCCGAGCTGAACTATGAAGTGTCGGAGCTCGTTCTCGCAGATCGCTACTCCTCGTTCCGCGCTCGCGTAACTCGCCTTGGTGGCGTCGTAGCCGTGACCAGTGCCGCCGTCGGGGCCGCCGCGACGGCGACCGCTGGCGATTTGTTACAAGCAGTTGGCGTCTCCGCAGCCGGGGCTGCGGCCGCGGGCTTGTGCGAAGTACTTCGCGGACGCTCCGAGCGCGAACTGGAGATCAGCCGAAATCCGCTGTTCCTGCTCTGGCGCCTCGGTTCTGAGAGCGGCTCAAAGATCCGCACGAAGGTTCCGAAGGCGCTGCCCGCGCAGAACCGGACTGACGCTCCGATCCGACTTGGTGAGGACGGCTACTTTCATTGGCTCGCTCCGCCACACGTAGGGGTCTCGTTCTTGTTCGCGAAGAAAGTAGACGAGTGAGGGTCGCCTTACACCTTGGGACCGCGCCGCGACGGCCTAACGGCAGTTGGTGCAGACGGCCGCGCTGGGGTAGCGGTTGGGCGGCCGTGCCTTATCGTACCTGAAGGTACCGCACGGCCGCCCAACCGCATTTTATGAAAGCGGCCGCAGCACAACTTGACGTTATCCCGCTCAACACTTGCGTGTGCGTATACACAGACGTATAGGCGCTAATGGAACTGGGGGCGTTGGTGTGTACGGCGAGGGTGAAGCGGTGTGTTCTTTGCCCCGTGCGGGGGTTATGTCGGAGCGTAGAGACTTGACGAAAGACGGTCCAGAGTCAGATGGTCGTCGCAACACCTTCCGTCTTCCTCGAATGGAGGTGTTCCCATGCGGACCACGAGTCCCCGCGGTTTCACGGGCGAGCAGTTGATCGAGCTCTGGACCCGACACCGCGCCGGCGAGTCGCGCCATGCGATTGCCAGAGCCGTGGGCAAACGCCCCGGCTCCATCCACTTCATCATTCGCGCCGCGGCAGGCATCGCCCCCCGACTGCCCACGCGGGCGCTTCGCGTGCTGTCGCTCACCGAGCGGCAGCACATCGCGCGCGCGTTGCCGATCGGCCGGAGCTTCCGCGAGATTGCGCGGACGCTCGATCGGGCGCCGTCGACGATCAGTCGAGAGGTCGCGGCGCACAGCGGGCGCGCGGCGTACGACGCCGACGCGGCGGATCGGGCGGCGGCCGCGGCGGCTCGCCGTCCGAAACGCTGTCGGCTCGCGCAGCAGCCGGAGCTCGCCGCGTTCGTCACGTGGGCGCTCGAACATCGCTGGTCGCCCGGCCGGATTGCGGGGTGGCTTCGCCTCACGTTTCCACTCGTGCCGGAGTTGCATCTGTCGCCGGAGACCATCTACCGCACGCTCTTCATTCAAGGGCGCGGCGTCCTCACGAAGGCGTTGCAGCGTCGGCTCCCGCGGCCCCGGGTCGCGCGCGCACGGCGACCCGGAAGCGGCAGGGGCGTGGCCAAATCGTCGCGGCGGTGCCGATCAGTGCGCGCCCGCCGGAGGCGGACGATCGTGCGGTGTCCGGCCACTGGAAGGGCGATCTCCTCGCCGGCGCTTGGAACTCGCACATCATCACGCTGGTCGAACGCACGTCGCGCTTCACGATCCTGATCGCCATCGCGAGCACGGAGACCGCGGTCGTGGTGGCGGCGCTCACGCGCGAGATCCTGCGCCTGCCGGACCACCTCGCGCGCTCGCTGACCTGGGATCGCGGCGGTGACCTGGCGCACCACCGGCAGTTCACCATCGCGACCAACGTGCAGGTCTAGTTCTGTGACCCGCAGAGCCCGTGGTAGCGCGGGACCAACGAGAACACGAACGGCTTGCTTCGGCAGTACTTCCCGAAAGGCATGTCGCTCGCCAACGTTACGCGGGCCGAGCTCGACGCGGTCGCCGACGAACTGAATGGTCGGCCCCGCGAGACGCTGGGGTTCCGCACGCCCGCGCAGGTGCTCCACCAGGCTGTTGCGTCGATCACCTGAATCTGCCCGACTCGGGTATGGCGGCGAAGCCCCTTTTTTCGCGCCCGCTAAGGTCGCATCGATGAAGGCCTCGGAAAAGTCGTACCCGCCGGCGGCGGCGAGCTCGCGCGCCAAGTGGTGGAGAATCCCAGCGAGCACGCCGCTCCGAGCCCAGCTGAAAGCGCCGGTGACACGTTTGATACCGGGTACCGATCGGGCAGGTACTTCCACGGCGCACCTGTGCGCTTGACCCAGAGGATGCCATTCAGGACATCGCGCGGATCGCGCCACGGTCGTCCGCGTCCGTCGGGGCGCGTGCGCAACGTGGGCAAGCGCGGGGAGAGGCGCGCCCACTGCGCATCGGTGAAATCCACGAGTCACCTCCATGAGGAGACGCTCCATCCGTCTCCTCTCAGACGACTCACCTCACCGCTCAACTACCATTTGCGAGATTGTACAGTTGGGTGTGGTGGGAGCTGGTGTGGTGTTGGCGATGGGGGCGGCGTGGGTGCCGGTAACGCGGGTGTTGCGTCTGGAGTCGATGGGGGTGTTGCTGGAGGAGTGAGAGGCAGACACAACGGTATGCGACGAGGGTGCCCACCCACACGTGGACACCCCGCGCTCTTCCTCCCTGACCGATCCGCGCTATTCCTATGTCGGACAGCCGCAACAGACGTACTCACCGCCGAGGCAGTTGTGGTGGCAGTCTGAGCAGGTGTTGGGTGGCTCGGGCGGAGTGTACCAACACTGTTTGCACGCGATCTCCGGCGGCGCGGCCGCCGACGCGTACGAGGTGGTCGCGAATCCCATGCTGAATCCGATGGTACACACGACCATCCAAAGCGAGAACCTGCCGAACCTGGCTTTCATGGTGTCTTCTCCTGCTTGAGGGGTGAAGGTGCCCAGTCATGCTCTTCCGTTCCCGCAAAGCCGAGCTCCTCGCGGAATGAACGGGCGCGGGCGTACTTGAAGCGTCTCGTGTGGGAGACGCCGCTCAGTTCGCCGGACGCCGTACTGACGATGAATGCCGCAGGCGTCGTGAAGCGTCGGCCGTCGGCGAGAACGGAAGCGTGGGCAATAGCCACCACCTGCACGGCCCGCAAATGCTCGCGGCCGAGGAAGGTGGTGACGACGGGGATCGAGATACTCTCAGCGGCGACCACAATCGGCAGTGGCGTCGCGCGTTGCAACTCCCGCAGTTGGCGACCGAGGTCCTCGCAAGTCAAGCAGTCCTCGGCGGTCAGTACAATCGCGATGGCCGAATCGACCTCGGGGGTGAGGCGCGCCAGCGCCTGTCGTAGTTGCACACCAGCCGTCCCGGAGATTCGCGCCGTGGCGGAGTCGAAGTCCGGATCCGGCGTCTGCGAAGGATCCACCGACAGCACTCGCGTTCTCGCCGCAGCATCGGCGGCCAGAAACCAGCTCGTCGACGCGCCCACGACTGCGGCGGCACCACCGACCGCAGAAAGCATGAGGAAGCGCCGCAAACGCGGCTCGATAGTCATGGCTCGGTCCTCCGGATGACGAGTTCGGACACTTCAACGCGCTCGGCGCTGCCCCCGACCCAACTGAGGAGGAACGCCCCGCGTTCGCTGGCATTGAACAAACCGGCCTTCACTGACGCCGTCCCGAGCTGTGTGAATGCGCGATCGCGGAGGCGAAGCACGGCGAGTCTTCCCCCCTCCAGTACGTCCACGCCTTTGACGGCGTCGAACTCGATGACTTGCACGGCGACAACGCCACCGGACATCGCGGTGATCCGTATGGCCATCTGCATGCCGTGCTGCACCCACCCGCCGTCTTGCAGCCGCGCGCTTCCTTGGTTGTCATCAACCAAAGATGCAAAGCTCTTGACTCGTCTCCCGTCGAGCAGCAGCGGCGCCGACGCGATCAGTCGCCCCTCAAGGTCAAACGCGTACAACGAGTCGCCACCGGAGAGCGCGCCGTACACCACGCCGTCCCGACTGTCACACAAGGTCACGGTGTATTGCGCGACCGAAGGGCGCGCAATGGACGCCGTGAGCGGAAAGGCCGACGACAACACCTTCCCCTCGCGGTCGCGCACGGCGATCAATCGTTGTCCTTCGATGCCAGCGGCGAACGAACACTCGAGGAATCGTCCACCCGGTATCGCGATCACGCGATAGGGTTGCGGTCTGTCGTGCAGGTCAATCATCGTGGCGACGTCGTACTTGAACTCCGACGAGAACCACTTCACCGAGTTGGATGCACGGTCGAACCCGAAGGGCCGACCGCTGACCCAACCGCCTGAGGCGAGACTCAGGAACTCTCCCGGACCACCTCCGGCGCGCCCGAGCACCGACGCAAGTGCACCCGATCGGTCATAGACCTTGAGGTTCTTCTCCGACTGATCGACCACGAGATAGCGACCGTCCGGCAGTCGCGCGAAGTCCGTTGGTCGAGCGATGATCTGGTGACCGGTCAGCGTGTCTCGGATCTCCACGCTGAACCAGTCAACAGACCTCGCTCCGCTCTCCAGCCCTCGCCGTGATTGGGCGGAAAGCAGAACAGGAATGCACGCAATCGCGGTGAGGAGGAAGCGCCAAGCCTCTGCGCTCAGCCGTGGGTCTGCTCTTGGGATTCTCATCGCTGCGATCCTAGTCTTGGTGGGCGGGGGATGACAATCGACGGTAACCTCGGGGCGAATCCGGACCAGTGCAGAATCTTCGGTGACGAGGACGAATTGTCCGTTTCTGAGACAATGAGGGACCGTACTTGACAAGTCTGCGCACGGACGCCATCAATGGCCGACGATGAGACCTAAGCGAATGACTTTCCCTATCGACGCGACGCCGACCGTCGCACTTCAATTGAATCCGTCGGCGGAGCTGCACGCGGCCGTGGTCTGCCAACAGCTAAACCTGCGTGTCGAGCGCTGCATGGCCGGTGCTCTCGATTGCTCGCTGCCGTCGGGGTGCAAGGCGCTCGTGTGCGATGGTGAGCCCTTTGAGTCCACCGAGGAGCGGCTGCGTGCCGTGCGATCACGCCATCCTGCGTTGCCAGTCATCCTGTTCGTGCGGTTGGCCCACGGAGTCAGCTCGTTGCTGCTGGCCGCCTCGCGCATCCCCGACGTGACCGTCGTCGAACAAGGTTGGGCGGAGTCACAACGTCTGGCCGACGGACTGCAGCGCGTGCTCAGGTCCCGACACGAGCTGGCGGTTGCAGACGACGTGACGCGTCGACTTCCGCGACTGAGTGTGCGGCCTCAGCGATTCACTCACGAAGTGCTGCGATGCCGCGCCAGCGGTGAGCGTTGCACCGTGAGAAGCGTCTCGATCGCGATCGGAGAGTCTGCTCGTCGGGTGCTCGACACCTGGCCACGCGAGATGCTCCCGCGGCCGAAGGAGTACCTCGACTGGCTAACGTTGCTGTACGTCACGCGTGTGAACGAAACGACCGGTGCCGGGTGGGAGCCGATTGCGCACACTTTGGGCGTCGACGGCAGCTATCTGCGACGGCTCCGACATCGGTACTTCACCGATCGGAGTACGAGGCTCACCTACGACACCGCCATCCTCGCGTTCGAGACTGTGATCCACTCAGACGTCTATCGGCGATAGCGCTCGAGGTAGATCAAGTCGTCGTCGCGATCGGCGCGCGCCACGTACACCGTGCCGCGTCCGAACCCGACGACTGCGGACCCGACGTTCAGTGTCACGGATCCCATGCGGTGCCCCGACGCGGCGAACACGTCGTATTGCCAGCTCGTGGCCGTACTCCGATGACTGCGGCCTACCCACACCTCTCCTTCCGGACTCACCACCACGGAGCGAGCGACGAACGGCGGCATCACGCGGGGGAACTCCTCGTCGTCGAACTGTCGTCCGGGAAGCTGCATGCCACCAGTACCCCCGCCCACACCCACCACGCGCCTGCGCACACCGGCGGCGCGTAGGCGATACGCGTTGCGATCGGCTGCCGTCACGGGTACTGGCGTGTACTCCATGGCCAGGCCAGGTCGCACGCGACCCACCGAGTCGACGAGGTCGACCCGAAACGGATGGTGCTTGACGATGGCCACGTGGCCGTCGGGCAGTGTCACCCAAGCATCGAGATGCGGAAACGGCGTGACGCCTCGAGCCAGCGAGACCGGACCGTCGGGGCGACTGAGTTCGACGCGACCGCCGCCCCACACACGCGAGACGACGGATGTTGCGCCACTCAGTGGGTCCCATCGCACAACGGCCACCGAATCGCTGAACGTGCCGCGTTCGCGATCGAGGGAGTTCGCCTCCAAATAGAGACGACCGCTCCGATCGACTCCGCGAACGCTCGCGATGCTAGCCGCAGGCCCCGATGTCGGGAGCAAGATGCCGCGCACGAATCGCCCATCACTCGCGATGACGTGCAGTCGCCGTAGCGTTGCATCATAAACCCACGTCGTATCAGCCACGCCCGCAAGAGGCGCCATGGGAAAGCGGTACTCACCGGGCCCGTCACCCGCGCGCCCCAGCACGCGTGCACTGCGCTGACGAAAGTCTACCAGTACCACGCGTTGATCCGTCTGATCCGTGACGATCGCGCGACCGTCGGGCAGTTCGCGCAGACCAGCGATCTGTGTGAACGGGTCGGCGATCGTCGCCTCCGGCTTTCCGCGCAGATCCGGCAGTTGCTGCGCACCTAGCGTCGACGAGGCTGCAAGCGGTGTCACGGCGAACAGAACCGCGCCAAGCAGCACACGCGCTGTGGTGACGTTGAAGTCTTGCGTTGAAGCGTAATTAGACATGCGGTGTACCCTCCCGGCCAGAAGGCGTTGACGAACATCCAGCCGAAGATGCCCACGATGATCGCGCCGAGCACTTGCAGCGTGTGCAAGAATTGCCCGTGACTTCGCACGTCGCCCTCGATGCGCTCGAAGGCGCTGCCGAATTCTTAGATGTTTTTCTTGATGGAGTCAAGCCGCCCGTCCCGCTTGCCCGAGTTGGCCTCGTGTCGAGTCACTGAGTTCAGGAGCCAGCTTCCCACGTCCGCGCCCATCCGCGGCGGAGGAGTCTGCGGAAAGTGAATCGCCCCGGGATTGCCGGAGGCTCCACAACTTGAGAGGTTGGAGCCATGCCCAAGATTACCCGATTTGCCCCAGAAGTGCGTGAGCGCGCGGTCCGTCTGCTCTGGGACCACGAGAAGGAGTACCCGTCGCGCTGGGCGGCGGTGAAGTCGATCGCGGCGAAAGTCGGGTGCTCGTCGGAGGCGCTTCGGAGCTGGGTGCTCCAGGCGGAGCGCGACACGGGGAAGCAGCCCGGCCCGACGACCGATGATCTCCAGCGGATGAAGGAGCTTGAGCGCGAAGTGAAGGAGCTGCGCCGCGCGAACGAGATCCTCCGGAAGGCGGCCGCGTATTTCGCACAGGCGGAGCTCGACCGCCGACCGAGCTGATGGTGCGCTTCATCGACGCGCACCGCGAGGCCCACGGAGTCGAGCCGATCTGCGCGGTGCTGCCGATCGCTCTGTCGACCTACTACGAAGCGAAGGCCCGCGCGCGGGATCCGTCGCGCATCCCCGCGCGCGCGCAACGCGAGGCGGCGCTGCGACCCGAGATCCAGCGGGTCTTCGATGCGACGCGGCAGCGCTACGGCGGCAAGAAGGTCTGGAAAGACCTGCGGCGCGAAGGGCGTCTGGTCGCGCGCTGCACCGTGCAGCGCGTGTACAAGGCCATGGGGCTGCGGGGCATCCTGCGCGGTCGTCGCATGACGACGACGATCCCGGAGCCGCTGGCGCATCGCCCGCAGGATCTGGTGCAGCGGAACTTCACGGCGACGCGGCCGAATCAGCTATGGGTGTCGGACGTGACCTACGTCGCGACGTGGCGCGGCTTCGTGTACGTCGCCTTCGTCACTGACGCCTTCTCGCGGCGCATCGTTGGCTGGCGCGCGCCGACCTCGCTGCGGAGCGATCTCGCTCTCGACGCGCTGGAGCAGGCGCTCTACGATCGCGAGACGGATGCCGCGCTGATCCACCACAGCGATCGCGGCGTGCAGTATCTCGCGATCCGCTACACCGACCGGCTCGCGGCGGCCGGGATCGCGTCGAGCGTCGGGAGTCGCGGCGACGCGTACGACAATGCGCTCGCCGAGACGATCAATGGGCTGTACAAGGCCGAGGTGATTCATCATCTCGGGCCGTGGAAGGGGCTCGAGGATGTGGAGTACGCGACGCTCGAATGGGTCGCGTGGTACAATTCGGAGCGCCTGATGGAACCGCTGGGCTACATCCCGCCGGCGGAGTACGAGGAGCGGTACCATCGTACCCAGGTCGACCAGGCGGCCCTGGTACTCAACTAACCGAGCCTCCGGAGAACCCGGGGCGATTCAGCATCACGATTGCGAGCAGCTCCCCCTGCTCGAGCACCGCGTGCACGTGCACGATGTTGGGATGCGACAGTGAGGCCGCCAGTCGCGCCTCGCGCACGAAGCGCTCGCGCAAGGTGGCGTTGATGGCCAAGTCTGGCGGCAGGACCTTGATGGCGACTTCACGATCCAGCGTGAGATCTTGGGCCAGGAAGACGGCTCCGTTACCGCCGCGCCCGACCTCTCGGTCAATGCGATAGAGGCCGGCGGTGGCGGCTTTGAGGGCGCTCAGAAGAGGGGCGGACATCGTTGGAACTTGGTGTGTTGAGGGGCGGGACGGAAGACGAAAGACGGAAGGGGCGCACCGAAAGCCTCGGCACGCCCCTTCCGTCTTTCGTCTTCCGTCAAAGCCCTACTTCAGAACTTTGTGGGACAAGTTGATGCCAGAACCCGGATAATCCCTCGTCGCATGCCCCGTATAAATCTGCCGCGGCCGCGCAATCTTCTGCTCCTTGTCGAGCAGCATCTCTTCCCACTGCGACATCCAGCCGGCCGTACGCGCAATCGCGAACAGCACCGTGAAGTAGTCCGTGGGGAAATGCATCGCACGGTAGATGAGACCCGTGTAGAAGTCCACGTTCGGGTAGAGCTTGCGGGAGATGAAGTACTCGTCGCTGAGCGCGATGCGCTCGAGCTCCAAGGCAATCTCCATGTCCTTCGTCATGCCCGACACCTTGAGCACGTCATCGCAGAGCCCCTTCACGATGCGGGCGCGCGGGTCGTAGCTCTTGTACACGCGGTGACCGAATCCCATCAGGCGCGAGGCGCCCTTGCCGCTCTTCACGCTCTCAATGAAGGCCGGGATGTTCTTCACATCGCCAATCTCCTCGAGCATGCGGAGCACGGCTTCATTGGCGCCGCCGTGGAGCGGACCGTAGAGCGCCGCCACACCGGCCGCGACCGCCGAGTATGGGTCCACGTGCGAGCTGCCCACCGCGCGCACCGCGTTGGTGGAGCGGGATAGGAAATTCAATCGAGGTCGTGAAGTATGGCGCGACGCTTCACGCCGCGCCACGAGCCCGCGTGTGGTCCGGGTGGGGTCGTTCGTCCGTTTG
>JAYTDH010000161.1:0-5665 GCA_043736095.1 Gemmatimonas sp. | reverse complement strand
TGGAAATTGCAGAACCGCGGATGTCCGCCATCTCGACCGAAGCAGCGCTGCGGTTCGTTGATGAACGGCTGGGCTATTTCCGCCAGTTGGCACTCATCCTCGCGAGCGTCTCGCTCGCGGTCGGCTTTCTCCTGGTGACGACGCTCGTGACCGTCTCGGTGAACGAGCGCATCGGCGAGTTCGCCGTGCTCCGGGCGATTGGTGTCGCGCGCTGGCGCATCGTCACGATGGTGATGGCCGAGGGCGTCGCACTCTCCGTGGTGGGCGCGGTGTGCGGGCTTGGGCTCGGACTCGTGACGGCCAAATGGCTGAACGGCATTCTGGCGGCATTCCCAGGACTTCCTGCGGCCTTCGATTTCTTTCTGTTCGAACCGAGCTCGGCATTCCGCTCGCTCGGCATGCTCGTGATCTGCGGGATCCTCGCCGGCATCTGGCCCGCATGGCGCGCGGCCTCGCTCCCAATTGCAAAGACCCTTCGCGAAGAGGCGGTGGCGTGACGGATCCACTTGTGGGCCGCGTCGTACGCGGCGACGACCGCAGCATCGACCGCAGCATCGACCGCCGCGTTGTACTTAGCGCCCGCGATGTGCGGCGCGACTATCCCGTGGCGGGCGAGCCGGTACACGCCGTGCGCGGTATCTCGCTCGACATTCACGCTGGTGAATACGTCGCCATCGTCGGGCCTTCGGGATGCGGCAAGTCCACACTACTCAATCTGCTCGGGGCGATCGACCGGCCGTCCAACGGTAGCATCACTATCGCCGGGCGCGATGTCTCGCGGCTGAGCGACGCCGAGGCGACGCGCTTCCGGCTGACTGGCATCGGTTTTGTCTTTCAGCGGTTCTACTTAATGCCGACGCTCACTGCGTCGGAGAATATTGAATTGCCGATGAGCGAGGCCAAGGTGCCGCGCGCTGAGCGTGAGGCGCGTGCGCAAGAGTTGCTGCGGTACGTGGGCTTGGAGGGACGCGCCAAGCATCGGCCGTATCAGCTGAGCGGCGGTGAACAGCAACGCGTGGCAATCGCGCGCGCGCTGGCCAACAAGCCGGCGCTCCTCCTCGCGGACGAACCGACAGGCGAGCTCGACGCGAAGACGGGCGCCGAGATGATCGAGATGTTCGCACGGCTCAACGCCGATGGGACCACGCTGGTGGTTGTGACGCACGATGAGGACCTCGCCGCGGCCGCGACTCGCTGCGTGCATATGCGGGATGGTGAGATCGTACGAGATACCGGACGGCCCGCGTGATCACTCAGGTAATCACTCAGGTAATCACTCAGGTCATCACTCAGGTCATCATTCAGGTCATCCCTCAGGATCGCGGGCGGAGCGCCCGATGATCACCCGGCTCGCCTTCGGCGGACTGCGCGATCGCCCGTGGCGGTCGCTCTTCCTACTCACCGGCTTTGGTCTCGGTGTGGGAGTGATGATCGTGCTCCTCGCGATCGGTGAGGCGATGGTCATGCAATCGAAGGATGAAAAGCTGGTCGGCGGTGGGACAATCTCGGTGTTGCCTGAAGGGCTCTCGCTCGAAGTGATGAAGACGGGGGGCCTCGGCGGAATGTTCGTGAGCATCGGGAATGCGCGCTTTGTGCACCGGCAGGTGCTGGCATCGCCGCGGCTCAAGAGTGTCGTGCGGGCGGTCGCGCCGCAGACTGAGGGCGCTCTTTTGTATCTCCGCGCTGCGACGGGCGAGTTCCCGGTACGCGCGATGGGTGAGATTCCATCGGCAACTCGCGCGGTCGGTGCCGCGCCGACGATGGCCGATGGCACCTGGGACGATGACGAGCACGATCGCCGGTTCCTGGCGCCGAGTGCGCGCGAACTGCGGGACGAGATGGATCGCTTTCATCACACGCCGGAACGACTCACGTCGACTGAGCGTGAGTCGTGGGGCGAGTGGCATTATTTCAATGTGTTGAGCGCGGACGCCACGCGATGGGCCTTCATCACGCTCGCCGTGGGTGGGGATGTGCCTGCGGGGCTGCACGGAGGACAGGTGCTCATTACGGTGCATGAGGAAGGGAAGCGCGAGCGGCGCTTCGAATCGCTCGTCCTCAGCGGAGGAATCCAGCTCGACACGGCGCGTGCCGACTTGTCGATTGGCGAGAGCCGCGTGGAGTTGCTCGATGATGGCCGCTATCAGGTGACGGCACGGGCTCGGGAGGCGGGGAGTGGGGAGGAGGTCCGCGTAGATCTCATCGTATCGCCGGAGCGCGGCGCCTATTTCCCTGGCGCGAGCATCGGTGGCGAGCGACTCGTCAGTGGGTACGCCGTGCCCGCCTTGCGTGCGACCGCGAGCGGAACGCTCTGCGTCAGCGGACAATGCGAGCGCTACGACGACGCGCAGTCGTACCACGATCACAACTGGGGTGTCTGGCAGGATGTGACGTGGGAGTGGGGCTCAGCGCGACTCGGCAACTATTCACTGCTATACGGGCGCGTGGTGCGCGGCGGCGGGGATGCCGTGGACGAGCCGGTCTTTGTGTATCTCGTCGACTCGCTTGGCTTCGCCGGCGTCTTTCGTCCGCGCGCTATTGCGTACGAGGACGGCCGCACACTCGTGGTGAATGGCCGCACGGTGCGTGTGCCGGCGCGCGGCGTGCTCTTTGATGCGCGTGGTCGGGATACCGTTCGCATCGAACTGGAGATTGAGGATGCCGCCGCGTCGCCGATGCGCGGCCGGCGAGCGCAGGCTACGGCCGGCGCGCGGTACTTTTTGCAGATGAAAGGCCGCGCACGCCTGACTGGTCGGCTCCAGGGGCGCGTGCTCGATGATCAGGGTACCGGGTTCTTTGAGACCTGGCGCTGAGGTCGTTCTTTTGAGGCGTGCGGCCAGTCCGGCGTTGTCCGGCTTTTAACCAGAACGCCCGGGCGGCGTCAAAGCAGTACACCCCAACCGTTCAGATCCTCATGCGCCACGTTGCTTCTCGTCAGTGTGTCAGCCTCGCGGGCGCACTCGTTGTGCTCTCCGTTGGCGCGTGCTCGGACGAGGCCACCCTCGCGCCGAGCGAGGACTTCTCGGCTGTGACCGAGGCTTTGGTTATCAATCCGAACAGTTTGCCGAACTACGCAAATCAGACTCTCCCCGCGTACTACAACGCCGCCGTAACACGCGAAGTGCTGGGTCTCACGGCGAATCCGATTACGAACGCTGGGGCCACACTCGGGCGCGTGTTGTTCTACGATACTCAGCTGAGTCGCACCCGCAGCATCTCCTGCGCGAGCTGTCATGCGCAGGGGATCGCCTTCGGTGATTCCGCGCAGTTCAGCGTTGGCCACACGGGCGGGCGTACGAGTGCGCATTCAATGCGTCTGGGCAATGCGCGATTCAATGAAAGTGGGCGCTACTTCTGGAACAAGCGGGCGCTCTCGCTCGAGGCGCAGACCACACAACCCGTGCAGGACTCGATTGAGATGGGCTTTGATGCCGCGCATGGCGGTTTCGCGGCGGTCACCGCGCGTCTGCAAGGGCTCCCGTACTACACTCCGCTCTTCAGGCTGGCGTTCGGCTCGGACGACATCACCGAGAGTCGTGTGCAGCAGGCGCTCGCGCAGTATGTGCGAAGCATCCTCGCGACCAATAGCCGGTGGGATGTCGCGTTTGCGCAGGTCGCGGCGGGTCCGCCTGGCTCGCCGCCGAACTTCGGCGCGGCGCTCACCGGATTCACGGCAGAGGAGTCGCGCGGGCAGCAGCTCTACTTTGCACCGCCCAATGCCGGAGGTGCGGGCTGTCAGGGGTGCCACGTTGCGCCGAGTTTTTCGCTCGCGGCGAATTCACTCAGCAACGGATTGGACGCGGGGAATACGGTCGTCTTCCGCTCGCCGTCGCTCAAGAATGTCGGGCGCAGCTTGCGCTTCATGCACGATGGGCGGTTCACCTCACTCGAGCAGGTCGTGGAGTTCTACGACAGCGGCATCCAGGTGGGCGCGGCGCTTGATCCGCGCTTGCATGGCCCGGGCGGCGCACCGCAACGGCTCGACCTCACCGCCGCAGACAAAGCCGCGCTCGTGGCGTTCCTGCGCACGCTGAACGAGCAGACGCTTGCGGTAGACTCACGATTCACCGACCCGTTCCGGCGCTAGCGGCGCGCGGCGCTCCAACGCTTCTGTTGCTCCTCAAAGGCGCGTGACACACGAGTCAGCATCAGGAGCGCGACCGGTGCCGTCATCACGGCCACGACGATGAGGATGACGGTCGCCATCGGTTGCGGATGGCCGAGCGCGGTGCGCCAAAGCATCCATTGCACGAAGCACATCGTCAGCATCACTAGGACGGAGATGAGATCCAACGCGATTTGCATCTGTTCGACTACTGGGCCCTGGTATTCCCGCGGCAACTTCAGAAACTCTTCCTTCTCCGCGAAGTTGAACAGCGCGGGATTCCGCGGGAGTGCGAGCGCAATCCCGGTGAGTAGCGCCTGCGTGAGCACCGCTACTCCGGGGAGGAGAAACCAATGGAAGAGTGATTTCGGCACGGTGCGTACGATCACGCCAGCAGCGGAGATCTTCGTTGGAAGCTCAGCGGGGAGTCCACCGAAGACCGCGACCGAGAAGGTTACGAGTCCGAGGCAGAGCACCCACGGCAGGCTACGCGTTGCGTTCATGACGCCGTGAGGTGCCGGCCAACTGACAGCGGTATCACTCGCGCTGCTTCGCGATGGCGCGCAATCCCTGATGCAGATACGCCACGCGCCCCTGCGCGTCACGCACAAGAATCATGGTGATCTTCGGTCCTACGGGCGGCGCGATACTGATGCGGTCGGCGCCGACCATCTGGACCGCAACGCGCAGCATGTTCTGTTGGAAAATAAGTGTGTCGCCCTGCAGGGCGAGTTCCACTCGCGTACGGCCCTGCACATACGTGCCGACAAGGGCGGCGCGTTCTGCGGCCGTGGGCGCACGCGGCGCCGAAGGCTCCGCCGGGGTCGGGAGAATGAGTCCCGCGACTTCGCGGGCGACGAGCATGGTGATGCCACTCATCGGGGCGCCACCGCGATTGTCGAGCACCACCACCGAGAGGCGCTTGTCGGGGAACATCGTCACGTTCGCATCGAAGCCGTTAATCGCGCCGCCATGCTGCCAGACGCGCGTGTTGGCTTGTGTGCCGACCATGAGGCCGTACGCGTAGCGCGCGCCAGAGGTATCACCTGGGATGACCGGATCGCCGGTGGTCATGCGGCGCACGGTCTCGGCGCTCAGGACGCGATGTCCGTCGAGCATTCCTCCGTCCATCAAGGCGATCGTGAAGCGCGACATGTCCTGCGCGCTCGCCATCAGGAAGCCCGCCGCCCACTGCGCGGTGTTCTCGGTGAAGGGCCGCACAATCACGCCCGCGTTCCCGGTCTGGCCGACGTGCCCCTGCGAAAAATCTCGCGTCATCACCTCCATCGGCCGAAAGCTCGCGAAGGGCATCCCGAACTTCCGTAGGATGCGCTCGTCTACGAGCGCGCCGAATCGTGCACCACCCGCGCGCTCGGCGACGTAGCCGACCATCGAGAAGCCCGGATTCGAGTACGAGAGTACTCGCCCCGGCTCGGTGAAGAAGAGTGTGTCGTTGACCTCTCGCATCACCTCGCCGAGCGCGCCCTCGCCCATGCGACCATAGGGGACCGCGTTGTCGAGCCAGCCGGCGGTATGCGTGAGTAGCTGGTGCGTGGTTAC
>JAYTDH010000160.1:0-2451 GCA_043736095.1 Gemmatimonas sp. | reverse complement strand
GAGTACCTGTCCTTCGTCGCGATCGAGGTTCCAGAACCCAACCTCGACGCTGGCCTTCTTGATCGGAATCGACCACCCCGCCGTCGTGATGATGCGATTCCCGGTGGAGTATGTGGTCGAGTCGAAGCGATCCTCGCCGAACTGCGAGAAGGTGACGCCCACCGATGCAGTGCCAATCCACAGTTTGCGATCGGCCGAGAGTCGCATTCGCGTCTCATCGGCGGGCTGGTAGTGCAGCGCAGTCGTGCCAGATCCTGTCGCGACGAAGTCCATCGACTTTCGGATGCTCCCACCGACGCCAAAGTTGACATTCAACACTTGCACGGCCGCCGCGAGCCCCACTGTCCCCGCCGGACCGTTGCCCATTGATGAGATCGGAAAGAAGAGAAAGTCGTTGCCAATGCGACCGGCGGCTTCGGCTTGGTCCGCATCGACATAGTATTGCCCCGATGGTGCATTGATGCCGAGCGTGAGCACAAGATGATCCATCATCAATTGCCAGTTCGCGCGGATCTGCGTGTCGGTGCCGCCAAAGATCTCGCTCCGCGTGGAATCATTGGCAACGACGCGTGTGTACGCAGCGGCGGCGGTGAGATCAACGGTGAAGCGTCGGTGGAATGGCAGAATGATGGCGAGGGGAATCGCCAACTGCTCCACCGTGACCGCCGCGGCCCCTTCGCCGAACGTGTAGCTACTGCCCGTCGGTTGGATGAGCACGGTCGAAGCACGCGGCGCCTGCGCGTCCGGCGCTTGCTGCGCTTGCTGCGCTTGCTGCGCGGGCATCGTCCTGATCGCAATCGCGATGAGCGCGGCCGCGCGAATCGCTTGAGAAAGCATCACGGGAATCCTCACGGCAGCTTGAGCAAAACAATCACGATCATCAACCGATCCATCCCCATCACGTTGCTCGTTGGGTCAAAGATCGGCGCCGAGGGGAGCAGACTCCGCGTCGCGGCGTTGGTGATCGGCGAGACCGTTGGCGGATTCACGCTCTGCGCCGTCATGGCGAGCGTGCTGCCGAGTGGAGAGGGTGGCACGGGCGGCAGCCGGAGAAACGAAGGGATTCCTGGAATCAGGAAGATCGGCGGGGCCACCACTGGTGGCACGACGCCGCTCACCGACGCCGTGACGGCCATCCGCTCGGCACTCGGCAACGAGCTCTCGAGCGTCGTCGCCGTGACTTGCGAACCCGACAGTGCGGCCTCGGCGATCGACGCCTGCGTGGTCGCTGCACTGAATGCCGGGTCCATCGCTCGGGCCCGTTCGAAGAATCGTCTCGCATCCTCGAATCGGCCAGCATCGGCAGCCACGATGCCGCGGCTGTACATCAGGAAGGCATCGAAGTTCTTGGTCTGGTGCTCGCCAATCGCGGCGCGCTCCGCGGCACTGAGCGTCACACTGAGCTGGTCGAAAATGCGAAACACCAGTTCCTTCTGCATGTCGAAGAAGGTGTCTTGACTCCCCGTCACCTGAGCTGGCGACGAGATCGCCGCCGTGGACACGGTGACGATGCTCGAGCTCAGCGTAAGCGTCTGGCCAGCCTCGATCAGCGCGCCATTGACGAGTCGTCCGGCCTGGATGAGATGACCCGCCCGTACTGCGCTCGCGGAATCCACGCGCCCTGACGCGCCGAGTTGAATTTCGTCGGCGATGGCTTGCATGCGGTCGCGCTCAACGATCACGAGCTGCGGCGACTTACCGAGGTCCGTGATGATGAGTTCGGCGAGCCCGCGCTCGAGCGGCGAGAGCTCGGCCGGATGCGGGCCTGAATACTTCATCGCCGGCACGGCGATGGTCCGCGGATCCCCTGGCGTCGCCGAGAGCTGCGCCTCGGCGGCAACGGCAGCCTTCGCGCGTTCGATCGACTCCTCGCGTGCGAGCGCGATCAATCGGTTTCGCACCTGCTTCTCCGTACGACTCGCCCGGAACGAATACCAAGGGCGCTTGAGCCCGAGGTACTGATCGTACGCGGCACGCGCAATCGTGTAGTTGGGCACGCGCTCGGCGCTCATCCCGGCGTACAGCGCGCTGACACCATCGTTGGGGGCGAGTGTGCGAGCTTGCTCAAGAACTACCGAGGCTTCAGCGAAGCGTTCCTTCTTGAAGTACGCTATGCCGAGCGCGCGGAGTGCGGCGACATTCTCCGGATCTGCTTGGCGTGCCGCCTCGAGTTGTGCGATCGGATCGGCGGACTGGGCGCGTAGCACCGTGGCACCGCCGAAAGCGCCGAAAAGCAGGGCGAGCACAAAGGACAGTCGAGCGAAGCGCATGGGGCCTCCCTGTGGCGGCCGGGACCGGCGCCGTAGCTGGAATCTGCGCTCTGCCGAGTGAACTGCAAGGGTACGTCCGGCCACGACCCAGGGCCAATGTGATAGTCCTCACAGTCGCGGCGTTACGTGAAAGCGGCGCGCCCCCGCTGGGAGCGCGCCGCTTTCATTCCGACCGTCGCAG
>JAYTDH010000159.1:0-2575 GCA_043736095.1 Gemmatimonas sp. | reverse complement strand
GTGAATCGCCCCCAATGGGATTCGTACGAGCAAGGTGTTCGGCACCAATGAACACCCCGGGGCACTGCGTCTCGGACAGATGGGCCCGCCAACGTCGGCACCAGTGACGCGCGGGGGGAGTGGACAGCCCGATCGATCCCGCCGCAACGCTCGCGTTCGGCGCCCCGATTCCCGAAAAGAACGCAGGACAATTGAACGTCAGGGGATAGTTGGTGTTGGCCCCTGATGCGCCGAGGGTCCCCAGTTGCGCTCCAGTGGCGACTGTACCCGGCGATTGCGGATGGAAACCGGTTCCCCGGATGCTGTACAAGGGGGGAATGCCTGGTCCACCCGCGTTTTTGTTTCTCCGATTGTGATCGAACAACCCAGCGCGACCCAAACCGACTTTCGAGCCTGACTGATCGATGCCACGCACGACCGACCTGAAGTACTATCGCAATATCGGCATCATGGCCCACATCGATGCCGGGAAGACCACGACCACTGAGCGCGTCCTCTATTACACGGGGAAGTCGCACAAGATTGGCGAGGTCCATGACGGCGCGGCCACGATGGATTGGATGGAGCAGGAGCAGGAGCGCGGCATCACGATCACGTCTGCCGCCACGACCTGCTTCTGGATGCGTCACGGCCAGTCCGATATCAAGGGCGATGGGCCGGAATACCGCATCAACATCATTGACACCCCCGGGCACGTGGACTTCACCGTCGAAGTGGAGCGTTCGCTCCGCGTACTCGACGGCGCCGTGACCCTCCTCGACTCCGTCGCCGGTGTCGAGCCGCAGACCGAGACCGTCTGGCGCCAGGCTGACCGCTACAAGGTCCCGCGCATGATCTTCTCGAACAAGATGGACCGCGTCGGCGCCAACTTTACGCGCTGCGTCGAGATGATCCAGGATCGCCTCTCCCGGAAGTCGCTCCCGATTCAGCTGCCGGTTGGCTCGGGTGAGCTCTTCACGGGCCACCTCGATATCATCGAGCGCAAGCAGTACATCTTCGACAACGACACGCTCGGCAAGACCTTCACGGTCACCGACGTTCCGGCCGAGTTCCACGATGCGGTCGAAGCAGCGCGTCATGCGCTCATTGAGATGGTCGTCGAGCACGATGACGATCTCATGGCGCGCTATCTCGATGGCGCCGTGCTCACGACCGACGAGATTCGTCACCTGATCCGCGCGGCGACGATCAAGATGGAGTTCGTCCCGATCCTCTGCGGCGCCTCGTTCAAGAACAAGGGCGTCCAGGCGTTGCTCGATGCCGTCATCGATTACCTCCCGTCGCCGCACGATGTGCCGCCGATGCAGGGCCATCTCCCGCAGCACGACGAGACGTTCGAGACGCGCGCCGTCAGCGACGAAGAGCCCTTCTCCGCACTCGCGTTCAAGGTCGCCACGGATCCGTTCGTCGGCCGCCTCACCTTCTTCCGCGTGTACTCGGGCGTCCTGAAGGCTGGGTCGCACGTCTACAACTCGACGAAGGACAAGCGCGAGCGCATCGGTCGCCTGCTCCAGATGCACGCGAACAAGCGTGAAGAGATCGAAGAAGTGCGCGCCGGTGACATCGCCGCCGCGATCGGCCTCAAGGACACGCGCACGGGCGACACGCTGTCCGATGAGGACAGGCCGATCATTCTCGAGGCGATGAAGTTCCCGACGCCCGTGATCGACGTCGCGGTCGAGCCGAAGACCAAGGCTGACCAGGACAAGATGGGCATCGCGCTGAGCAAGCTGGCCGAAGAAGATCCGACCTTCCGCGTCCACACGGATGCGGAGACGAGTCAGACGATCATCTCCGGCATGGGCGAGTTGCATCTCGAGATCATTGTCGATCGTATGATGCGCGAGTTCAAGGTCGAGGCGAATGTGGGCCGTCCGCAGGTGGCCTATCGCGAGACGATCAAGAAGCGCGTCGATAAGGTCGAAGGGAAGTTCATCCGTCAGTCCGGCGGTAAGGGTCAGTACGGCCACGTGGTCATCAACGCGATGCCGGCCGAGCCGGGCCAGGGCTACGTGTTCGAGGACAAGATCGTCGGCGGTGCGATTCCGCGTGAGTACATCTCGCCGGTCGAAGCAGGCATCAAGGAAGCGCTGGAAAATGGCATCCTTGCTGGCTACCCGATGGTGGATGTGAAGGTCGAGCTGGTGTACGGCTCGTACCACGACGTCGACTCCTCGGAAATGGCGTTCAAGATTGCGGGCTCAATGGCGATCAAGGAAGCGGCGCGTGCCGCGCACCCGATCATCCTCGAGCCGATGATGAAGGTCGAGGTCGTCAGCCCCGATCAGTTCTTCGGCGATGTGCTCGGCGATCTGTCGGCGCGCCGCGGCAAGATTGGTGCGATGACGCAGCGCGGCGAGGCCCAGGTAATCGGCGCCACGGTGCCGCTGAGCGAGATGTTCGGGTATTCCACGAAGCTCCGGTCGATGACCCAGGGGCGCGCGGTCTACTCGATGGAGTTCTCGCACTATGAAGAGGTCCCGAAGGCGAAGGCCGAAGAGATCATTGCAAAGCAGAAGTAACTGATCGATAGCTGTGAGCTGTACGCGCGACGTTGTAAGCGCGACGTTGTAAG
>JAYTDH010000158.1:0-7931 GCA_043736095.1 Gemmatimonas sp. | reverse complement strand
ACGACCCAGAGATTCTCTTGGTCAGGGTACTCCCGATTCCGGTGACATGATGCCATTATTTGGGGCACTGTACTAGCACCCTCCATAGGAGACGTCATGCGACACCTCGTTCGGGCCGCTCTTGCCCTCGCCGTGATGGCCCCGGCGATCGCCACCGCGCAGGAGCCCGGCACGGTCGATGCCGGTCTCTTCGGCCGTTACTCTATCATCGATAAAAATCTCTCGCCCGATGCGGCTATGTCGCTCGGCGGGCGCTTCGGCATCTTCGCCGCGAAGAACTATGCGGTTGAGCTTGAGTATGCGACCGGCGCGACGAGCTCGGATCCAAAGACGGATCTGTTCCCCGTCTCGCTCCGTCTCGCGTACCACCACCCGTTCAACGAGAAGTGGACGGGCATTCTTGGCGGCGGCTGGGTGCATGATCGCACGCGTCCGGGCGCCACTGGCGCGGCGTACAACGACGACGGCATCAGCTTCCTGCTCGGCGGTCAGCGTTTGCTCCGCGGTCGTATGGCACTTCGCATGGATTTCATTGCGGACTACCTCTCGAGCCCGATTGGCGAGACGGCCGCCAACGATATCCAGAATCTGAACCTGCATCTGCAGGCGGGGATCAACTGGCGCTTCGCCCCACCGCCGCCGCCGGCCCCGCCGGCTCCGGACACGGATCGCGATGGCGTGCCGGACGCGATGGATGCCTGCTCCAACACCCCGGCCGGTGAGTATGTCGATGGCCGCGGTTGCGTGCCGGCGAAGGACAGCGACAACGATGGCGTCTTTGATGCCAACGATCGTTGCGCGAACACCCCGGAAGGCGTGACGGTTGATGGTTCCGGCTGCCAGCCGGACACCGACAAGGACGGCGTGATCGACGTGAACGATCGCTGCGCGAACACTCCGGCTGGAACCCGCGTGAACGACACGGGCTGCCCAGTGGACAGCGACGGCGACGGCGTGCTCGATGTGAATGATCGTTGCCCGAACACTCCGGCCGGCGCTCGTGTGAACGAGACGGGCTGCGCGCCGGATGCTGACGGCGACGGCGTGCCGGATTCGATGGATACCTGTTCGAACACCACGCGTGGCGCGACGGTTGATGCGCGAGGCTGCGTGCCGGTCTTCACGGCTGGTTCGACCGCGATTGTGCTCGAAGGCGTGACGTTCGCGACGGGTCGTGCGACGCTGGCCGGTAACTCCGCGCAGATTCTTGACCGCGTGGCGGAGTCGCTCGTGGCCAACCCCGAGATCAACCTCGAGGTGCAGGGGCACACCGACAACACCGGTTCGATTGTCAACAACACCCGCATTTCGCAGCAGCGTGCAGATGCGGTTCGCACCTACCTCATCTCGAAGGGTGTGGCGGCGAATCGCTTGACGGCGAAGGGCTACGGCCCGGCGCAGCCGAAGGTTCCGAATACGACGCCGGCTGGTCGTACCGCGAACCGTCGCGTTGAGTTGAAGCGCACGAACTAAGCGTTATGGTGGTGTAATGCTGGTGCAGGTCGAACGCCGCTCGGGCTCTGCCCGGGCGGCGTTCGTTATTTATCTCGGTGCGCGGTGTGCCATTCCGCGTGTGACGTGGCGCACATCCGCGAGCTCGACACTCACGATGTGACGGTTTTCGACGCGACGGCAGTCTAGAGGTGTAGCATCCATCTGTTGTCAGCGGATGACCGCTGTCGGTATCCCCATCTCAGAGGTCGAACGATGTCCCATTCGCATTCGCTCCCAAACACGCGTCGCTGGCACTCGGTCGCCGCGCTCGCCCTGTTCTCCCTCGCCGCCTGTGACTCCTCCACGGGTCCAGGGACCAGCGCCCAGATTCGGATGGCCGCTCCCGCGGTCGTCGGTCAGAGCACGGCCGCCGGCGGAGGCCTGAGTATCACCGGCACCAACGGCACGCTCGTCATCACGGATATCAAGGTGATCGTAAACGAGTTCGAGCTTAGCCGTCCGGAAACCTCGGACTGCGATGATGATGTGTCGTCGTCGGGGTCGGGTACCTGTGGTTCCTTCGAGACGAAGTACTTCGTGGCGGATGTCCCACTCGGTACCGGGGCCGTGACCGTCGCCAACGATCGGATCCCCGCAGGTACCTACTCCGGGATGGAGTTCGAGGTCAAGGACCTCGAAGTGGATGATGGCGATGCGAAGGACTCCGCCAACGCCGCGCGCATCAACGCACTGCTCGCGGAACTGCGCACGACCTATGCGAACTGGCCGGCCCGTGCGTCTATGATGATCGAGGGCACCTTCACGCCGACCGGAGGCGTCGCCCAGCCCTTCCGCGTCTACTTCGACGCCGAACTCGAGGTAGAGACGACCTTCCTCACGCCAGTGCTCATTGATGCGACGTCCAGCGGCGTCACCATCGACCTACGCCCTGACCTCTGGTTCAAGAATGGCGACGGCACGGTCCGAAACCTTGCCCTCTCACACTGCTCGACGGTGTGCAGTCTCGTGGAGTTCGAATTAGAGATGGAAGGTGGATTCGAGATTGAGTTGGACGACTAACAACTACGCATCACGAAGGCACGAAGGGCTCCGGTGCGTCTCTCGCATCGGAGCCCTTCGTGCCCTCGTGGTAAACGCCCCTATCGACGCGGCGCCGCAACGGGAGCCGGCCAGCCCGTCTGCGGAATCGCCGCCGTGATCCGCAGCGCATTTCGATAGTAGACCTTTTGCAGCACATCATCCGGAAGCCCGACTCCATACAGCTTCCACGAGGCATGATAGTCGCGATAGTAGTCGAAGTAATCGTCTGTCGTCTCGAACACGCGCCAATAGTAGGGATACTCCTCGGGCTGGAACGAGTCCTTGCCGAAGAGAATCCGGTCCTGATAGCGCACAAAGAAGTCGTGCGCCGCGCGTGGCTGCCGACCGATGTCGTACAGCACTGCCCCCACTTCCACGAGCATGTTCGGCATCTCGTCCATCATCTTGCTGAGGCGCGGGAGATCGTTCGCGTGCCAGCCCATGTGCGCGACGACAAAGGTCGTGCGTGGGTTGCGGCGGATCATGTGATCGCGCTCCGTCATCAGTGTCTCGAAGCTCGGATTATCCTCCGGCGGATAACGGCGATTGGGGAAGAGCGCGAGTTCGAGCCAGCGTTCGTTCTTGTTGTCGATCGGCTGCCAGAACTCCTGCGGATCCGCGGTGTGGATGAACACCGGCAGCTTCAGTCGGGCGGCCGCCTGCCAGATCGGGTCGAGCGCGGGATCATCGATCTTCAAGCGTGAGCCGTCTGCTTTCTTCGCGCTGAGGCCGAGTCCCTTTCCGATCTCGCCGATGCCCACAGCACCGGCGGCGGCATCGGTCTCGAGCTGCGCAATCGCGCGCTCCGCCCAGCCTGGTCCGACGTTCCGGAAATCGATGCCCGTGAGGAAGCGGATGCGGTCGCGCATGCGCGGTGAGGCCTGCGTGAGAGCGACGGCGGTGCGCAACGCCTCGCCAGTCGTGTTGTTGGCCGCGACCATCACGCGTACGCCGATGCGGTCAAGGTCGTCCGCCAGCTGCTCCACGGCGGCCGCGGAGTTCAGGCCGGCCGGATGACCGTGGTAGTCGATCGAGGGATACTTCGACTTCGGCACGAGGTGCTCGGTTGTCACGAGCGTTGAGCGCGGCCGGTAGTCGAGAATGCTCGGCGCGGGGAGTGTCGGGGCGCGGCAAGCGCGCGGACGGACCTCCGTCATCCCCGGGGGGCACTCCTCACCGGCCTGAATGGTGACGCCGCCCATGTTGGGCTGGCAGGCGAGGGAGGCCGGCAGGAGCAGGAAGGCCAAGAGGGCGACAAAGCGCATCGGGTCACTCGTGCGGAGGGGCACCAGCTTATCGGTGAACGGTCTAGCCTAGAAGGTTAGTCGCCCTCGGGGATTCCTCTAGGGCGAGTGCCTACCGGGGAGGGGGAACACCGAGTTCTATGCGATGGCGGCGGAGGGACAGATCATCTTCACCTGACCGCGGGTATTGTCCGCGCCGAGTCGTCTGAAGCCAACAGCAACTCTGCGACGCGACTACACAGCAGATCGGGATGGAAGGGCTTGAGGATGTAGGCGGTCATTCCGGCGGCCTGCGTGCGGCGCAGTTCGTCGGTGAGGGCCGTTGCCGTGAGCGCGACAATCGGGAGCATCGCGGGAGTGAGCCCGAGATCCTCACGGATGCATCGTGTCGTCTCGAAGCCGTCCATTCCCGGCATCTGAATGTCCATGAGGACCAGATCGAATCGCGATGCCCGGAGTTCGTCGAGCGCGTGCAGGCCGTCCACCGCTTCGGTGACCTGCGCCCCAGCCTCAGCGAGGAAGAGCGTCGCGACCCGACGATTCATCTCGTTGTCCTCAACGAGCAGAATGCGGCGTCCGCGGAGTAGCGTCGGGTCGCCAACGGGAGCACTCGCGGGCGCCGTCGTGGTAGCAATCGACGTCTCGGAACGTGGAGCCAACCGCTGCGCGACCAACGGAAGCCGCGCGCGCGAACTCGGATTGCGGGCGAGAATCTGCGCGATCCGCACGCACAGGGTATCGGGCTTGAACGGCTTCAGGATGTAGTCGGTCATGCCGCTGGCCTGCGCTCGGCGCTGCTCGTCGGCGAGCGCGGAGGCCGTCAGCGCGATAATCGGCAACTCGGCCTCGGAGAGGCCGAGGTCATTCCGGATACGAAAGGTGGCTTCGAAGCCATCCATCTCCGGCATCTGGATATCCATCAACGCGAGATCGAAGCGCTCCTCGCGCAATCGCTCGACCGCGAGGCGACCATTGACGGCGATGACCACGGACGCACCCGCACGCTCGAGCATGAGGCGCGCCACGAGGCTGTTCATGTCGTTGTCTTCCACCACGAGGACACGCAATCCGGCGAGGATCTCGCCAATCTCCTCAATCTCTGGCGCCTCCGTGCTCGATGCCGGTGCTGCGCGCAGTGGCAACGTAAGATGGAATGTCGTGCCCACCGAGACTTCGCTTTCGAGCGTAATCTCCCCGTGCATCTGCCGCACTAACTCCCGCACGATCGACAGGCCGAGTCCGGTTCCACCCAACGAACGCGTCAACTCAGCACGCGACTGCAGGAAGGGGTCGAACACGCGGGCGAGATCCGCCGGCGGGATTCCGATGCCCGTATCCGTGACGCTCACGCGGAACGCCGGTGCGCCCGAGAGCGTCGTCGGCATGACGACGACGTCCACGCTCCCCTTGGAGGTGAACTTGAGTGCGTTGCCGATGAGATTTGCGAGGACCTGATTGAGTCGCACTGGGTCGCCGATCAACGCCTCGGGAAGTAGCGGATCGACGTGCACTGAGAGCGAGAGCCCCTTCAGGCGTGCCGTCCCCTGTAACGAGTTCACCAACCCGTCGAGCATCGTCCGGACGCCGAAGGCAATCTCGTCGAGCTCCATGTGACCGGCGCGGATGCGCGTCAGATCCAGGAGATCGTTGATGACACCGAGGAGATTGTCCGCGGAGAAGGTGATGCCGTCAATCGAACGACGCTGTTCTTCCGAGGTCGGTGTTCGTTTGAGATGATGTGAGAGCCCGACGATGGCGTTCAGTGGCGTGCGGAGTTCGTGGCTGATGTTCGCAAGGAACCGTTCCCGGGCGGTGGTCGCCTCGTCAGCCTCCGCTCGCGCGGCGATCAGGGCTTGCTCGGCTTCCTTGCGCTCGGTGATGTCGAGGTGAGTGCCGCAGGCGCGCAACGCTCGGCCATCGGCACTCCGTTCGATCACGCGGCCGCGATCAAGCACCCATACCCATGCGCCGGACTTGTGCCGCATCCGATATTCGCTGGCGTAGGCGTCTGTATCCCCGCGCAGGTGCGCCGCTCAGGTGGCCAGCGTGCTGGGCGCATCCTCTGGGTGGAGGAGTGCGCTCCACGCCTCGAGGGTTGGCGCGATGTCGCCGGTCGCGTATCCAAACAGCTCGAGCGATCGAGCGCTCAGTGAGAGCTCGTCCGTGCGAAGGTCGAGGTCCCAGGTGCCGAGATTGGCACCCTGTAAGGCGAGCCGGAGCCGCTCCTCACTCTCTGCCAAGGCCTCCTGTGCCCGACGCATGACGGTGAAGTCGCGTCCGAAGCCAATCGCCTGCACCACCCGCCCCTCGGTATCGAAGATCGGTGCGACGCTTCGTTCAATCACCCTCCGCTCGCCGTGCCGTTCGAAGGTCTCCTCGAAGTAGTCGGCTTTCCCACTCTCAATCACGGCGCGAATCGTCGCGGAGCGCGCCTCGCCAATGGCAACGGGGACGCCGCGATACACACAGTAGTCCTCGTTGGTCCGGCCAATCGCCCACGCGCGAACCTCGGGATCGGCGATCGAGGCGTGATTCACGTAGAGGAAGCGACATTCCGTATCGAAGACCGCGACCTGCGCCGGCATGGAACCTAGCACCTGTTCGTAAAAGCTCCGGAGTCGCGCGTTCTCGTACAACGCGTGATGCGTCGCAGTCACATCGCGGTAGGTCCAGATGTGGCCAGCGAACACACCGTCGGCCCACGCGGCCGTGTAGTCGCGCTCGAGTACGCGGCCATCGAGGAGCGCGAGTCGCTCCGCGTGGATGGGCTCGCGGGTGTGCACCGCCCGCAGCGTGCTCGCGAGGAACGCGCCGGGATCGATGAAGAGCGACTTCACCCCTTCCGCCGCGGCGGCGCAGTCGCTCCCGACTAGTTGTTCCGGCGTCGCGGGGATTTCGAACATCTCGCAAAACGCCGGGTTGACGAGGGCAACGCGGCGATCTGCATCCTCGACCAGCTGCCCCGACTTCAGGTGCTCGAACATGGTCAGAAGCCGAGCCGCCGTTGCCTCTGTTTCAGGGCCACGGCTCGTCGCTTGGGCAGTCGATGGTTCAGGAGCGGTCATAGAATCCAAGAGGAGGGAGACTCGAGATTGCGCCCGTAATAAACGCGTGTGAAATATCGATGGTTCCTCCTCACTCGCCGCCGTTTCGCTCGCATTATGACGGCCGGGTCGGCTTAGATTGCCAGACCATGTCCCTGCACCCGATCCCACTCCCTGTCGACGCCACCGGCCGCCGGCGGCTCAAGGTCGCCTTCGTCGGCACGCACGGCGTCGGGAAGACCACGCTCTGCTTCGATCTCGCCGCGCATCTCAAGCGGCTCGACCTCGGGGTGGACCTCGTCAAGGAAGTCGCCCGGCGCTGCCCGTTGCCGATTAACGAGGGGACAACCTACGACGCGCAGGCCTGGATCCTTCACTCGCAGATCGCCGAAGAGATCGCTACGATGGCCGTCAACGAGGTCGTGGTCTGCGACCGGTCGGTGCTCGATAACTACGCGTATCTCGTCGCCCGCGTCGGCCGACGCCCCGAACTCGATCCGATTGTCGCCGACTGGGTTCGCGGGTATGACGCGCTATTCAAAGTGCCCGTCATCGCCGCACCGACCTTCGACGGCACACGCGCCGTGAGCCGCGCGTTCCAGTTGGAGATTGATGCGACGATCGACCAACTCGTGGCCGCGTTCGGGGTGCCTATCGTGGCGCTCAATCCGACAGATCGTGATGGTTGGATTCCATCCGTCCTCACCGCGCTACAACTCCCGCTTCAGCCACCGCAGATCGAGCTCTTCTCATGAGGCTATTCGTCCGTTCGGTTCTTGCCGTGATCGTCCTGCTCGGCGGCGGCGCCTGCATCGCCGCGTCCGACAATACCGCCGCGTATCCGCTGGACCCGCGTATCCGCTGGGTCTACGACGCTCCTGCGCCGATCTACTACGGATCGCCGGCGCTCAGTACCGATGGACTCACGGTCTATGTGGGCACGTCGTCGGCACTGCTCGGCGCTGTGCCGCGTCAGGAATCCCTCATCGCGCTCGAGGTGGCGACTGGTGCGGTCCGCTGGACGTATCCGCTCGGGCTCGCGGAGGTCCGCTCGTCACCGGCTGTTGCTCCCGACGGATCCATCACCGTCCTCGTCGAGGAGCGCAAC
>JAYTDH010000157.1:0-6354 GCA_043736095.1 Gemmatimonas sp. | reverse complement strand
TACGCGCTCGCGGCCAGCACGATGTACGCCGCGGCGCGGCGAGGGGTGATCATAGAGAAGTCAAAACTGAATCAGAGAAGCGTGCCGCGCAGCAAGAGGAGCGCGAGCGAAAAGTAAAGCACCACCCCGGTCACATCCACGAGCGTGGCGACGAGCGGTGCCGATGCGCTCGCCGGATCAAAGCCCGCGCGCCGAAGCACGAACGGCAGCATCGCCCCCGTGAGCGTGCCGAATGTCACCACGCCGAGCACCGTGACGCCGATGGTCGTGGCGAGCAGCACATAGTGCTCGCCGAACGGATAAAAGCCCATCCACTGCCAGAGCAGAATGCGCAGGACGCCAACGATGCCGAGCAGCGCACCAAGAACGATGCCCATCGCGGCTTCACGTCCCATTACGCGCGCCCAGTCGCGCGCACCGAGCTCCTGGAGCGCCATGGCGCGGATAATCAGCGAAGTCGCCTGAGACCCGGAGTTGCCACCCGAACTGATGATCAGCGGCACGAAGAGGGCGAGCACCGTCGCGGTGTTGATTGCATCCTCAAAGAAACCCATCGCGGCCGCGGTAAACATCTGTCCGATGAACAGCACGATAAGCCACGGCACGCGCTTCTTGAGCAGATCGCCAAAGCTGCTCTGCATGTAGGGATCTTCAAGCGCCGCGAGGCCGCCGAACTTCTGCGCGTCTTCTGTCTGTTCGTCTTGGATGATATCGATGACATCGTCCACCGTGACCACGCCGAGCAGTCGCCGCTCCGCGTCGACCACCGGGACGGCGGCGAGATCGTAGTTCGAGGTGAGCTCGGCAACTTCTTGACGATGCGCGTCGGCGAGGACGGTGACAATTTCCGACCACGCCACATCGTGGATGCGTGCCCCTTCGGGTGCGGCGAGCAACTCGCGCAGCGACATCACGCCCGTGAGCGCGCCCTGCGCGTTCACGGCGTAAATCGTGTTCATCGCCTCGCGGCGCGGCCCGCGCGCGATAGCACGGATTGCGTGCAGCGCGTCCTCGACCGTCTGAGTCTCTGGGACCTGCACGAACTCTGTCGTCATGAGGCCGCCGGCGGTGTCGGCCTCGTACTGCAGGAGCCGCTCCGTCTCGGCGCGTTCGCGCTCGGGGATCGCCTCGAGGATCTCGTCGGCGGCGTCCTCGTCCATCTCGTCGAGCGTGTCGGCGCGCTCGTCTGGGGTCATTCCGGTGATCAGCGCCGCGGCCTGCTCCGGCTCCATCGCCTCGAGGACCTCGCTCCGGATCTCTTCGTCGAGGTACTCGAGCACCTGGGAGGCGCGCGCGACCGGAAGCGCCGCGAGCAGGCGCGGCACAAGGTCGCGGTCGATTAGCTCAGCGACATCCGCGAGGTCGGCCGCGTGCAACTCCTCGGTCTCCGCGGCAATCGCTTGCGGATCCGACTCGAGGAGATCGACGATGTCCGGCGCCACCAACGCGGCCACGGACCGCTCAGTATCGCGCTTCTCTGGTTGCACGGGGACCTCTCCGGTCGGACGGGTCCGTTCTCGCGTGCGCTCTGGTAAGCGCGCGAACCTTATATGGCGCAGGGGGAACTGCCCAGAAACTAAGCGCGCGG
The DNA here is from genome assembly GCA_043736095.1 of Gemmatimonas sp. Taxonomy (GTDB): domain Bacteria; phylum Gemmatimonadota; class Gemmatimonadetes; order Gemmatimonadales; family Gemmatimonadaceae; genus Pseudogemmatithrix. Next base: position 4,766 of record JAYTDH010000157.1, on the reverse strand, counting down.
CACCACGCGTGGAACCCGCGAGCAACAATCGCAAGCAACGCTTTCGCGATGCGCGTTGTCGAATCCTGCACACACGATGAGGCGCAGGCCTCACCGCGCGGTCCCACGGCGCCCGACCCCCACCGGGAGCTCCACATCCCGGAAGCCCCATGTTCCTCACGCTTGCGCTCGTTCTGCAGACGGCCATCGCCGCCGGTCCCGCCGCGCCGCCGCGCACGGGTATGCTGATTGTCCCGCCCGACCCCGGAGCCGTGCCGCTCCCGACCGCAACGGGCGCGACCGCGGCTCGTGCCGAGGTCGCCCCCGTGCTCGACGGCATGGATACCGACGCGCTCTGGCGTGCGGCGCCCGCCATCACGCAGTTCCGGCAGCACGATCCGGTGGAGGACGGCGATCCCCGCTACCGCACCGAGGCGCGCGTCGGTTACGACGACAAGTACCTCTACGTGTTCGTGCGCGCCTATGACCCGGCGCCGGACTCGGTGATGGCGTTCCTCTCGCGGCGCGATCAGCGCACGCAGTCGGACTACATCCACCTGATGGTGGACGGCTACAACGACAAACGCACCGGCGTCCGCCTCACGGTGAATCCTCGCGGCGTGAAGCGGGACTTCAGCATCACGAACGACGGCAACGAGGATCCCTCTTGGGACGGCGTCTGGGATGTGGTCACGGCAGTGGACGCCGAGGGATGGACCGCCGAGTTCCGGGTGCCGTTTAATCAGCTCCGATTCCCCGCGGCTGCGGATCACACGTTTGGCTTTGCGGTGTGGCGCGATATCGCTCGCTACAATGAGCGCATTTCGTGGCCCCTCTACCGGCGGTCGCGCACGGGATTGGTGTCGCAATGGGGCGAAGTGACGGGATTCAACGGGATCGCGTCGCCGCGTCGGCTGGAAGTGCTTCCGTACTCCGTGGCCACCGACGCACCGCGTCCGACGGCGAACGGGTTCTCGCGTCAGCAGAACCTCGCGCTCGGCGCCGACGTCAAGTACGGCATCACCTCGAACCTCACGCTCGACGCGACAGTGAATCCCGATTTCGGCCAAGTCGAAGCCGATCCCGCCGTGCTCAATCTTTCGGCTTTCGAACAGTTCTTCGAGGAGCGGCGCCCGTTCTTCCTGGAAGGGGCGGGCATCTTCTCCTTCGCCAACAATCTGTTTTACTCGCGGCGTATTGGGCGCGCGCCCCAACTGAGCGGGATGTACTACGAGCAGGACAACGCGCAGAACAGCACGATTATCGGCGCGGCGAAGATCACTGGGCGCACGGCGAGTGGGCTGAACGTCGGCATCCTCAATGCCGTCACGCAGCGTGAACTCGGCGCGGGCGCCCGGACGATTGAGCCCCAGACCAACTATTTCGTTGGGCGCGCGCAGCAGGATCTGAACAACGGCAACTCGGGGATTGGCGTCATGGCCACCGCCACGAATCGCACGCTCGACAGCGACTCGCGCGACTTCCTGCGTAGCGGCGCGTATGCCTACGGCGTTGACGCGCGCCATCGCTTTGGCGGGAACAACTATCAGCTCTCGGGCTCGGCCGTCGGTAGCTACGTCACTGGCAGCGCGGGATCCATCACGCGCACGCAGCAGAGCGGCGTGCACCAGTACCAACGCGTGGACTCGCGGCTCGCGGTCGACACCACGCTGACCTCACTCGCGGGGAGTCGCGTCGGCGCAAACCTCTCGAAGACAGGGGGTGGCGTCACGCGCTTCTCAACGGGGGTAACGCGTGCGAGCGCTGGATACGAGGTGAATGATGCGGGCTTTTTGCCGCGCGCCGACCTCGTGCAGAACGGCAATTGGTTTGGGCTGCAGTATCAGAAGCCGACCAAGCTGTATCGTCGCCTGTTCGTGAACTTCAATCAGTACAACGAGTGGAACACTGAGGGGCTCAAGCTCAACGCGGGTGGCAACGTCAACATCAACGGTGAGCTGCCAAACCAGTGGTCATTCTGGACCGGGTTCAACGTGAACGGAATCGGCGAAGGCTACGACGACCGGACGGCGCGCGGCGGGCCGGCGCTGCGCCGCAACCTGCGCAGCAGTAGCTATGCCGGCTTCGAGACCGACGGGCGCAAGCCGGTGTCGTTCGTGCTGCAGGGGTATGTCGCCCTGCGCGATCAGGGAGGGAGCCACGGCTTCGGCGTGGATCCCGAAGTGAGCTTTCGTATCGCGGGCAACATTCAGGGGAGCATCGGCCTCTCGTACAACGAGAGCACGGAGGATGCGCAGTGGTACAGCAACGTCGCCGCGCCTTCGGGAACGGCGTACACCTTCGCGCATCTCGATCAGACCACGACGTCCGTCACGGCTCGTCTCGACTACACGCTCACGCCAACGCTCTCGCTCCAGCTGTACGCGCAGCCGTTCATCACGGCCGGCAACTACTCCGATCTGCGGGCGCTGACGAATCCAAGTGCGGCGAAGCACGACGACCGGTTCACTCCCTTCGCCGGCGACAATCCGTCGGACTTCAACTTCAAGCAGTTCCGCTCGAACAGTGTGCTGCGGTGGGAGTACCGCCCGGGATCGGTCCTGTTTTTCGTCTGGCAACAGGGGCGCCAGGACTTCCGTGATCCGGGGACGTTCGACGTCGGCCGCGATCTCGGAAATCTGTTTCGCACCCGTGCAGACAACACCTTCCTCATCAAGGCGTCGTACTGGTTCTCGCTGTAAGGTCTGGACGAGTGCAAGGCTGGACAGGTCCGAGTCGGGAGCGGTCCGAGACTGGACTTGTCGGAGACTGGACGGGTCTGACGGGATGCGCGCCGAAACCGGGTAAACCCTCTGCCCGTACGGAGTGTCAGAAGGGATGAGCGACCGATACTGAGAGACAGCGGGGTGCAGGGCGGTGCTGGTGGGGGACTGTCCGGCCCCCTGTCTCCTCAGTGGGGTAGCAGGAACTGTCGGAATCGAAGGCTCGGATGTCGGGTGGTGAGGTGAAGGGCACCGCGCGGCGTCCGTGGGACCGATAAATCGTAGCATCGCATGGCCAAGCATGCGGCGTCGCGAGCACTGAGTACGATGAGTAGATCGTTCACCACGAAGACACGAAGGGCTCCGAGAACGCCGCATGCACGGCGGGCTTCGGGGCTCTTCGCGCGTCGGTGAGGCGCACGAGGCGCAGGCCGCGCTCAGAGGATCGGCAACGTCCGCGGCAACCTACGAATCTCGCGCACGCTGAATCCCACGGACTCAATCGCCGCATGCAGCGCCGCGTGCAGCGCCGCGTGCAGCGCCGCATCCGCGGGCTCGCGATCGCACTCAATCTCCGCGCGCCCGAGCTCGACCTCGGCATGCGTGAGGCCGTCCACCGCGGCGAGTGCCTGGAAGACGGCGTGCTTCGCGTGCACCGCCAACATCCCGTCGATAATCAGTTCGAGCCGCATCGGTGCAATCTCACGGCGCGGCACGCGCCCGACTACCCCCGGCAGGGCGAAGGAGCGCATCTTCCACACTCATCCTTCAGCCTTCAGCCTCATGATTGTTGCCTTCCTCGGACTCGGTGCCATCGGCACGCCAATGGCCCGTCACCTCGCGCGGGGCCCCTTTGGACTCCGTGTCTGGAACCGGACCGACAGCAAGGCCGCGGCCTTCGCGGCAGCATCGGGCGCCACACACGCGGCGAGCCCAGCGGACGCGGCGCGCGGCGCGGACATCGTCATCACCTGTTTTCCCGTCTCGGGCGATGTCGAGTCGGTGCTGGATGGCCCAGAGGGACTGCTCGCCACGATGAGCGCAGGCACGGCGCTCGTAGACTGCACGTCGGGTGATCCCGCGACATCACAACGCATCGCGGCGCGACTGGCGGCGCAGGGGATCGGATTTCTCGATGCTCCGGTCTCCGGCGGCGTCGTTGGCGCAGAGGCGGGGACGCTCACGGTGATGATCGGTGGCGACGCCGCGTTGCTCGAGCGTGTGCGCCCCGCACTCGAAGCGTTCGGCAAGCGCATCGTGCCCTGCGGACCGGTTGGTGCGGGCGATGCGGTGAAGGCGGTGAACAACGCCCTCCTCGCGCAACACATCATCGGGACGGCGGAGGGGCTGCTCGCCCTGAAGAAGGCCGGCGTGGCGCCGAGCGTGGCGCTCGATGTCATCAATGCATCGAGTGGGCGGTCGAATGCGAGCATGAATCTCTTCCCCGAGCGTGTGCTGACGCGCGCCTTCCCGCGAACCTTTCGCCTCGCGTTGCTCGACAAAGATGTCGGCATCGCCAAACAGGTCGCGCTGCACTCGGCCGTCAGCGCGCCGATGCTCGATCTCGCATCGCGCCTCTACGCCGAAGCGCGGGCCGATCTTGGCGAAGAGTCGGACCATGTCGAGATCGTGCGCTGGCTCGAAGCGCGGAGCGCGACGGAGATTAAAGACTGATCACGCGCGCCCTTCAGCGTCGCGCCCGACCGATGCGTTATTCTCCGTTGCTATCCCGCTGACAAAAGCCCCCCGGCCCCTCTGCCCGTGTCCTCACCTCGTCCGCACTTTCCCGCGCTCGAACGCCGTCATAACGGACACCCCGTCGCGTACTTCGACGGGCCCGGCGGAACGCAGGTCCCGCGTGTCGTCGTGGACGCGATGTCCGACTATCTGCTGCATCACAATGCGAACACGCATTGGGTGTATCCGACGAGTGTCGAGACGGATGCGATGTTGCTGGAGGCCCGCGAGCGTCTCGCCGACTTCCTCAATGCATCGCCGCGCGAGGTCTCGTTCGCCAACAACATGACGACCGGCACCTTTCATCTCGCGCGCGCGCTCGGGCGG
>JAYTDH010000156.1:0-3143 GCA_043736095.1 Gemmatimonas sp. | reverse complement strand
GATCCCGGCGCTCGATTCGCTCCACCGCGAGTTCGGCGCACGCGGGCTCACCGTCGCAGGCGTGAGCATCGATGTGATTGGCGATACCGTGAGCATCGCCAGCTTCGCGCGCGCACTCGGCGCGACGTACACGCTCTGGCTCGATCCCGATGATCGCGTTTCCAACACCTTTCGCGCGATCGGCGTCCCGTCGAGCTATCTCATCGACCGAGACGGCGTGCTACGCTGGCGCGCGCTCGGCGCAATCCACGCGTCTGATCCCAAACTTCGCGCGCTGCTGGACTCCGCGCTCGGCCCCGCGCTCCCAAGCGCGCCTGTAGCAGCGCCGGTAGCAGCGCCGGTAGCAGCGCCGGTAGCGGCGCCGGTAGCAGCGCCGGTAGCAGCGCCTGGGGCCTAACGGAAAGTCAGGCCCCGTCGTGAATCGTCTTCAACTGCACGATCTTCAACTTGCGAGTGAGCGACGGCAACTTGAGCGTCGTGAGATCACCAATCTTTTTGCCGAGTAGCGCGCGACCGATCGGCGACGACATCGTGACCTGCCCTTCATCGAAATCCTCGGCGTCACCGAAGATCATGTGGTAGGTCTCGCGTTCCTTCGTCTCCTGATCTTCGACAATCACCTTGGAGCCCATCCCCACCGCATCGGTGGCGATCTGTGACTCATCGATGCTCGACAGCTTAGAGAGGCGCTTGGTGAGCTGCCCGAGTCGCGCCTGCACGAACTGCTGCCGCTCCAGCGCTGCCTTGTACTCGGAGTTCTCGCGCAGATCACCCAACTCGACCGCTTTGCGGATCTCGTTGGGGAGCGTGACGTTGAGTTCGAAGCGGAGCTTCTCGGCTTCGTCGGCGAGCTTCTGCTTGAGCGCCTCGATCACGGGGCGGCCCTCGGTGGTGAGAAATCAGAGACCACGGAACCTGCGGCCAGACTAGGGAGAACCTGCGCGGAGCGTCCGGACGGGGGGGACAAAAGCCGGACGCCCGGCCTACAAAGGCCGGGCGCCGAACCTGTCCTGCGACTCCCTCAAACCTACCGCCTCCGCGCGAGGGGGGCAATAAGTCAGCACCGACACCACCCTCATGCGTATCGTAGGAAGATGATTCGGCTCCACCACCACGACGACGACGTGACGGAACTCCACTGCGCCACGCGGCGTAGTCGGTTCCTGCGCTTCTCCGTGCGCGCCTTTCTCGTGCGCGGCACGCTCGTGGATTGTGGATTCCCGCGCGTCGGCCGCGAACTCGGCGCCTGGCTCAATCATGCGCGCCCGGCGGGGGTGATGCTCACGCACGGCCACGAAGATCACGCGGGGAATATCCCTGAGATCGCCGCACGTGAGATTCCCGTCCAGATGGCGCCGGGCACGGCGGATCTTGTCCGCGAGCCTGGGCGAATCGGATGGTATCGCCGGATGTGTTGGGGCGATCAACAGCCCTTCACCGGTACCATCACGCCGTATTTGCATCCGACACTCGCGCTCCGCCCCACGCCGGGACACTCCCCCGATCATCACGTCGTCTGGGACGCCGCACGCGGCACCGTGTTTGGCGGCGATTTATTTATTGGCGTGAAAGTCCGCATCGCGCACGTTGACGAGGATCTGCGCGGGCAGATAGCGAGTCTGCGTGAAGTGGCCTCGTGGCATCCCGAACGATTCTTCGATGCACACCGGGGGCGATTGACCGATCCCGTGAACGATCTGCGCGCGAAGGCCGATTGGATCGAGGGAACCATCGCGGCGGTCGAGGATCGGATTCGTCGCGGGTGGGACGACGCGGCGATACGCACCGATGTGCTCGGGCGTGAGGATTCCACCGGGATTGTGAGCTTTGGGGATTACTCGCGGCTCAACTTTGTGCGGAGTGTGCGGAGTTCGATGAACTAACGCCCACGCTCCGCGCGCACAAACTCCTGAATCCGCTGCGCCGCTTTCGCGCGAACACCGCGTGACGCTCACTTGTAGCAGTGGTCAGCGCTGGGACGTGCGTCGGCGTACTCCCTGCATGGAAGGCGTATCGCACGTCGTTGGCCGATGGCCTGTCTGTTCAGATCTAACTTCGTTTGTGATGACGTTCCGCAACACTCACTTCAGGGGCTCCTTCTTGTTCCGTCGTTCATTTCTGATGGTCGCACTCGTTGCACCAATGCTTGTCGCACCGATGCTCGTCGCACCAGCGCTCGGCGCTCAGCGCCCGGCCGGTGAGGCCCGCCCCGCGACAGGCTCGCGCGATCCGATGGCCGATCCAATCCCTCTCGACAGCAGCGCACCGGCGTACATCCGCCGCACGCCGCTCACTGATCCAGTCATTCAACGCATCTGGGAAGAAGGCATGAGCCGCTCCCAAGCGATGTCGCTCGCGCAGTCGTTCCTCGATCCGCTCGGCCAGCGCCTCACGGGATCGCCGCAGATGGATGCCTCGCAGGATTGGGCCGTCCGTCAGTACGGGAGTTGGGGCATCACCGCGCGCAAAGAGCGCTACGGCACCTGGCTCGGCTGGCAGCGCGGCGTGACGCACGTGGATCTCGTCTCACCGCGCGTCCGCTCGCTCGAGGCCTACGCACTCGCCTATAGCCCGAGCACAGGGCGTCGCGGTGTCGAAGGTGAAGTCATCGCGTATCCGGAGAACGTGACCACGCCGGAGCAGTTCGATGCCTGGCTGCCGAATGTGAAGGGAAAGATCTTCCTCCTCTCCGCACCGCGTCTCTCTTGCCGCAGCCCGAGTCAGTGGGCGTCGTTCGGCACGCCGGAGGAGACGGCGCGCGTCGAGAAGGCGCAGGCAGATATGCAACTCGCATGGAATCAGCTCAACGTCGCGATGAGCGGCGGCCGGAATGTGTGGATCAAGCTCAAGGAAGCCGGTGCCATCGCCGTCTTCAGCTTCTCGTTCTCCAACTATCCCGGTATCCAGAAAGTCTTCGGATCTCCGACGCAGACCCTTCCCGCCTTCGCGGTGGGCTGTGAGGACTACGGCCTCCTCTTCCGGATGTCGCGCAATAATCAGGGTCCGCGCGTGCGGGCCTTTACCGATAGCCGCCTCCTCGGCGAGCGTCCGGTCTTCAACGTCGTCGCCGAGATTCGCGGCTCGGAGAAGCCCAACGAATACGTCGTGCTCTCGGCGCACTTCGACTCTTGGTCGGCGGCGTC
>JAYTDH010000155.1:0-1666 GCA_043736095.1 Gemmatimonas sp. | reverse complement strand
GTCGTTGCCACAGGAACTGCTCCGTGATCTCGCCACGCGCTGCGAGCTCGTCGATACGCTCGCCGACCACGATCCGGCCGCGCCAGCGCCGCTTCACCCTGGCGATCTTGCGGCGCGCGCGCTCACGGCCATCCAGCGGCGGCGCGAACGCGAGGAGCGACAACTCGCCGAGGCGTGGGTGCTCGAGGGCACCGCTCCGTTGCTCATCGATGGCGGAATCGCCAGTAGCGAGATGGTCGCGAGGAGCGAGAAGGTCGTGGGGGCAGTGAAGTCGCATCGCACACTGTATGTGACTGGCGAGTCGCTGCCGGTGATTCTCGGGTTGCGAGAGGGCGAGCGCACGACGGCCGTGGTACTGACGTCGCCGCGTCGGACGCCGGTCGCGACCTGGTATCTGCGCCTGCGCGATCCTGGGGCTCGCGGGCCATTCTTTGGGCTCGTCCGCGTGGAAGTCGCACATCTTGGCGCCGAGGCGATTACGACGCGCGCAGATATGGTGTCGCGCTGGATGCTGGCCGAGCGCACGCCGGTCGCGCTTCCCGATACGCGCTGGGATGTGATGGTCTACGGCATCCGTGAGTGCGAGGACTACCTTTCGGCCATCCTCACCTGAATCGCCTGTGACTTTATCGCCTGAAGTGCTTGGTCGCGTCGTCGCGACTGAACGCAAGCCGAATACGCCGCACGAGTTCCACTTCTGGACGGCGCTCGATTCGCCGGTCGGCATTGGCACGATTGTGCGCGTGGAATCCGCGCGGCCGATTGGCGGAGTGATTCCGCAGATTTATGGGGTGGTCACCGAGGGCTTCGGCTACACCGATCTGCAAACGCCGCTGCACGATGTACTCGGCGCCGATGGTGTACCGGGCGCGAGCGCCATCGCTCCAACGGAGCGGACGGAGATCCGGCTTTACACGGCGGCGGTGCTGCGCCACGTGCCTGAAGAGCCGCTGCAGCCGGTGCCGATGGGCACGGTGCATCTCGCCACCGAAGCCGATGTGCAGATTGCGCTCCGGATGGACAGCTACGTGCAGGGGAGTGCGACGCGCGGCATTCCGGTCGGGTTGTATCGGGCGGGTGGAACGCAGGCGGCCGTGCATCTCGATGCGGATTTCCTCCTCGGACCCGAAGCGGCGCATCTGAGCATCAGCGGTGTGTCGGGGCTGGCGACAAAAACGAGCGCCGTCGAGTGGTTGTTGCAGAGCATATTCACGCACTTCCCCGCCGCGAAGGGCGGAGTCGCGGCGGTGTGCTTCAACGTGAAGGGCCCGGATCTCTGCTTCCTCGATCAGCCGGCTGTGCAGCTCGAGGATGCCGATCGCGCGATCTACGACGCGCTGCACGTGCCCGCTGAGCCATTCCGCGATGTGCACTACTTCGCTCCGTGGACGGGGCGCGGCACCCAACTGGCGACGCTTCGCTCGCACGAAGATCTCCAAGAGAATGTGCAGCCACTCACGTGGGGACTCCGTGAGACGTTGCAGTACGCGGAGGTCCTGCTCAACAAGGACGACGTCGACGCGAAGGCCGATGCATTAATCGATTTCATCAAAGAGCGCGTGCTCGATCAGCTCTTCAGCGAGCCGCGCTTCGAGATGGCGATTGAGGTACGCACCTTCTCCGACCTCGAGAAGTGGTTCTCGACGATTCTTCGTGCGATGGAATC
>JAYTDH010000154.1:0-3494 GCA_043736095.1 Gemmatimonas sp. | reverse complement strand
GCGATCGTCGCGACGCCCGCCGTCGAGACGTTGATCGAGCGCTACTTGCACCGCGCCCGTCGCGTGGTGGAGGATGTGACGCCCCCCGCTAACTCCACGCCCGCCCCGAACGTGCGCTTCCTCACGGTGCATGGCTCGCAGGTCGAGGTCCTCCCCGCCCTGCTCGATGAACTCGATGCCCCGTCGGCGACGATTCTTGCGCCCGACGATGCCACGGCAAACGAGGTGCGCGCGTTGCTCACCGCGATTGGCTACCCGGTGGGTACGCTCGCCGATGTCACGACCGGTGCCGTGAGTGCGAATGTCTCACTCGTCGTCGTGCTCGGCGTGCCGAACGCAACCGCGTGGCAGTCGGCGGTCGATGCCACGCCGGCGCAGCTCGTCGCGATCCTCGCCCCGCGCGATGTCGAGGCCCTGCGTCTCCTCTGCGGCGATGTCGAGCCGCGCCCGCTCGCCGATCGTGCGAGCATCGCGCGAGCTCGTGCGGCCGAGGCGCGTCGTCGCGCCGAGCTGCGTGCGGAGCTCGCCGAGGGGATTCCCTCGCGTGAGGTGCTCGCGCTCGAGCCCCTCTTGCACGAGAACGACGGATTGGAGATCGCGGCGGCCGCACTGCGTCTGCTCGAGAAGACCCGCGCGTCTCAGTTGGAACAGTTGATGGCCGCCGAGGCGCGTGTGCGCTCGCAGATGCGCGAAGCACAGAAGGAGAAGGAAGCCGCGGAGAAGGAAGCGGGCGGCGACGCGCCGCGTGGGTCGTACGGCGACAAGCCGCGTGGGTCGTTCGGCGATAAGCCGCGTGGGTCGTACGGCGATAAGCCGCGTGGGTCGTTCGGCGATAAGCCGCGCGGGTCGTTCGGCGATAAGCCGCGCGGGTCGTTCGGCGATAAGCCGCGCGGATCGTTCGGCGATAAGCCGCGCGGATCGTTCGGCGATAAGCCGCGTGCCGGAGCCGGCCGTGACCGCGACGAAAAGCCGCGCGGTGGTTTTGGCCGTGATCGCGACGACAAGCCACGTGGTGGCCCCGGCCGCGACGGTGACGAGAAGCCGCGTGTGAGCAGCTTCAACAAGGATCGTGACGAAAAGCCGCGGAGCGGTGGTTTCTCGCGCGACGCGAAGCCGCGCACTGGTGGTTTCTCGCGCGACGACAAGCCGCGCACCGGTGGTTTCACGCGCGATGCGAAGCCGCGCACCGGTGGCTTCACGCGCGACGACCGTGACGACAAGCCGCGTAGCCCGCGCCCGCCCCGAGGCGATCGGTGAGCGGGACGTTCCAGCTTTCCGGCGGCTGGGTCGAAGTCGTCGCCGGCGTGATGTTCAGCGGAAAGAGCGAAGAGCTCATCCGTCGCGTGCGCCGGTCGATGATTGCGAAGAAGCGCGTCCAGGTGTTCAAGTCGCACCTGGATGAGCGCTTCGCGGGTGGGATGTATGCCGTCGGCTCGCACGATGGCCGCACGATCGAGGCGGTGCCGGTGGATTCGTCGCAGCAGATTGCGCTGCGGCTCGATCCCCTCGCGCAGGTCATCGCAATCGACGAGGTGCAGTTCCTCGACGACGGGATTGTCCAGATTGTGAACGACCTCGCGCTCCGCGGTCGCCGCGTCATTCTCGCGGGGACCGATACTGATTTCCGCGGCGAACCCTTCGGCCCGATGGCGGCGCTGATGTGCGTCGCCGAAGTGGTGGACAAGCTGCACGCGATCTGCGTGCTGTGCGGCGCACCCGCATGCCGCAATCAGCGGTTAGTAGATGGCAAACCTGCGCCGTACGACTCGCCTGTCGTGATGGTTGGCGCGGCCGAGGCGTATGAGGCGCGGTGTCGAGCGTGCCACTCGGTGGCGCGCGGGGATGGGAGTCAGCTGACGCTGTAAGCTGACACGATCAATGCGAGCCACACGGCGCGCGCGGCGCGCATTGACCGAGGTTGGACTCACGGCTTGTTGATGATTTCTTCCAGGATTGCTGCCGCCCGCGGATCGCGGCTCTGCCCAAGCCAGAACAACGCTTGCTTCCGCAGCTCGGGATCGGTCTCCTTGCGTGCGATCTCTACCAGCTTGTCCACGGCCGCCGCATCATTGCGGCGCTGCGAGAGCGAAAAGATTACCTGAGCACGGAGTTCGCGCTCCGTCCCGCTGTTGTCATAGATCTCCCCGAGATCACGCGCAGAGGCACCCGCCTGCCCGGCCCAGAAGAGGGCAGACTTGCGAAGTTCGCCCGTCAGAGTCGGATCTTTCGCCACGCCGAGCATCCACCGGGCATTCTCTGGCGAGCGACGTTGCGCGAGCGAGAAGAGCACCCTCTCTCGCAGTTCGTTGTCCGTGAGTGTCGGAAAGAGTTCGCGCAGAAAAGGTGATGCATCCTCACCCCGCTGCTGACCGAGCCAGAAGATGGCGTCGCCGCGGAGCTCGGCTGGCGCCTCCCGACGGCCCGCGTAAGTCCGGAGAATTGTCGACGCGCGCGGCGACCGCGACTGCGAGAGCGAAAAGATCGCGCGCTTCTGGAGTTCGTCGTCGCGCGGATCTTTGGTGAGGATCTGATCGAGGACATCAATCGCACGATCACTGTTGGTCTGCGATAGCCAAAACACCGCTTCGCCGCGCGTCGGGCCATCGGGATCGGTGCGCGCGACATTCACGAGAATGTCCGCCGCTTCGTCTGACCGACGCTGCGAAACGAGGAACACCGCCTTCCGGCGCAGAATCTCCGAGCACTGATCGCGACGCGCGAGCACTTTCTTGAGAATCGGCAGCGCCTGCTCGGCGTTCATCTGCATCAGCGCGTTAAGCGCTTCGATCCGCTCATCGTCGATCACCCCTGCGCAACCGGGCGGGATCTCATCGATGCCACTGTGCGAATACCCCTCGGCCACACGCATCGGTGACTGCGCGCGCGCGTGCTCCGCATTCTCGCGCCGCGCACTCGCCATTTCGCGTTGCGCCTCAGCCATCGCCCGCTGAATCACCGGACCCTGGCGCGCCATCTCGGCGGCGACTTGCGCGCTCACCTCAGCGGCGACCGGTGCAACAGCGGCGGCGACTTGATCCGCGATCGAGACCGCGACCTCGGCGATCGCCATCGCGGCATCGGAGTCCCCAGCGCGAGCGAGCCGTCCGTTCACACGAGTGAGCAACGTCGCGGACTCACCTGACACAGCCGTGGTGCTCCGCGGATACGCCTCCTTCTGGCGCTCCAGCACGCGCGCAGCATCGCGGAGATCACGGTTGCCCCCGCTGCGCTGGAGTGCAAACGCCTGCCAGTAGAGCGCATCACCAGCGTACGTGGAGCGCGGGAACTCCGCCGCGAGGCGACGGAATTCGTCGGCGGCGCGACGCCAATCTTCGTCGGCGACAGCCACGCGACCACGGCGCCAGAGCGAATCGGCCGTATCGGCCGGCGCCCAACTCTCGGCCGGTATCGGTCGCGGATCGGACGCGGCAATGGGCGTGCTCGTCGGAAGTGCGAACCCGACGGCAGTGAGCAACGGAAGAAGGATGCGGATA
>JAYTDH010000153.1:0-1759 GCA_043736095.1 Gemmatimonas sp. | reverse complement strand
GAAGAGCTGGTCGAGACGCGCGCGGTTGAGGCGAGATTTGGGCATCCGAGTAAAGTGGGGGGCGCGTTGCGCGTTGGGTAGCTCAGTGGGTAGCTCAGTGGGTAGCCCAATGGACATCGACCGATAGCTTCCGATGATGTATGCGCGCCCCAAAATCCTCCCCGCCGTCCTGCTCGCGGCGATCCTCGGCATCTCCGTCTCGGGGCCGCTGGCGCGCCTCGCACAGGCTGAGCCGTTGGCGATTGCGGTATGGCGCCTCAGCCTCGCGCTCGGCGTGATCGCGGTAATGCTCCTCGCGACGGGCGCGTGGCGCGAGTGGCGCACGCTCTCTCAGCGGGATCTGCTTGTGGCGAGCGGAGCGGGGGTGCTGCTCGCGGTGCACCTCTGGAGTTGGATCGCCTCGTTGGGAATGACGACAGTGGCCGCGAGTGTGGTGCTCGTGAACCTGCATCCGGTGGTAATCGTGGCGGGGTCGGCGCTCTGGCTGGGAGAGCGGCCGACGCGCGGGCAGCTGATTGGGCTTGGATTGGCGCTGATTGGCGCGATGGTGATCGGGCTCGGGGATGCATGGATCGCGCGGGGCGTGGTCGATGCGGCGCTCGCGACAGGCGAAGTGGCCGGCAACTCGGCGATGGGGAACGCGCTCGCGCTCCTCGGCGCGTTCACGGTCGGATTGTACTATTTGGCCGGGCGATCGCTCCGTCAGCGACTTTCGCTCTGGCCGTACGTGGGACTCGTGTACGGCGCGTGCTTGGGAGCGCTGTTGATCTTCGCGTTCGCGAGCGGCACGCGGCTCACGGGATTCGCCGCGCGCGAGTGGCTGCTGTTTGGCGGCATCGCGCTCGGGCCGATGCTGTTGGGGCACACGGGATTCAATTGGTCGCTGCGCCACGTGCCCGCGTACGTGGTGAGTCTCGCGTTGCTTGCGGAGCCGGTCGGCGCGACGGTGCTCGCGTATCTGCTCCCCGGGATCCACGAGACGCCCTCGATGCCGGTGCTCATCGGCGGCGTGATTGTCCTGCTCGGACTAGGCGTGGGGAGCATGGCTCCCCGCGAGCCGGCCGCCGGCGAATAGATTTCTCGCGATGCCTCGCCTGAATCCCCCCGACAGCGTGCGCGAGATCTGCGCCACGCTTGAGCGTGCCGGCCACGAGGCCTGGTGTGTGGGCGGCGCGGTGCGCGACGCACTTCTTGGCATCGAGACGCTCGATTGGGACATCGCGACGAGCGCGCATCCGGAGCAGGTGCAGAAGCTCTTTCGTCGGACGATCCCCGTGGGCATTCAGTTTGGCACGGTCGGTGTGCTCGACAAACAAGGGGTGCTGCACGAGGTGACGACCTTTCGGCACGACGTCGAGACCGATGGACGTCACGCGGTGGTGAAGTTCGGTGCGTCGTTAGATGAAGACCTGGCGCGTCGTGACTTCACGATCAACGCCATCGCGGTGCACGCCGAGACACTCGAAGTGCGCGACCCGTTCAACGGGCGCGTTGATCTTGAACAGCGTGTGGTGCGCTGTGTTGGCGAGGCCGCCGAACGGATGCGCGAGGATCGACTACGCGCGTTGCGGGCGTTGCGGTTCGCGGGGCGATTTGATTTTGCCATTGAGCCGGCGACCTGGGCGGCGATCGAAACGAGCGCGCCGCATCTTGGGCGGCTCTCGATGGAGCGAGTGAAGCAGGAACTCGAGAAGGTGATGGAGCAGGTCGCGCGACCAGCGGCGACACTGGAGCGATATCGCGATGCCGGAATTCTCGC
>JAYTDH010000152.1:0-11442 GCA_043736095.1 Gemmatimonas sp. | reverse complement strand
CGAAGGGCAATCGATACGCGACTTCCGCACTCCCGGTGACGGTCGGGACCCAGGAGTTCACACTGCGCACGGATTGCGTACCCCCCGTTGAATCCTGTAGCACGTCATAGAGCATCGCGCCCACGCCGAGTCCGACACCCGTCGTGATGATGCGACGCCCCTTCACTTTGAGACGAAGGCGTTCAAGCGTCAACGCGCTGGCAAAGATGCCGCTCAGCTCTCCGACGGCCGGATCGCGCGGTGGCGGATCGTCGGGGAAGATGGTGGCAAGTGTCAGTCCCAGTCGATACGCCCTCTCCGGTGCCAAGCCAATCCAGAACGCGCCGATAAAAATGCCGAACGTGCCTCCGATTGAGCGTTGGTCCCCCATCAGGCTGAGGGCGGGGGCAAACTCGTAGCGGATGAAATCCTCCGCCTCCGCCGCCTGCGGTTCCTGACCCTCGACGCCCAACGGAACGCAGAGGAGAAGAGCCAACACGGAACGCCGGAGCGCCTTGGCGTACCCCAGCGTACACGGCGCCACGACGCTCGCGATCTCGGCGAGGGCTCTCGGAGGAATTTCGGGCTGCACGGGAATAAAGAGAATGCGTTGCATGAACCACTCGCAGCCCATCGGTGGAAGGTCCGGGCGTTCCGCGGGACGTGGAATGGCCGCGATGCTTGAAGCGCCCGCGGCAACATCGAGCCCCAAACGCGTCCCGCGCGTCACGGCGGCTTCGCGATCGCTGCTGACAATGGCGAAGAGCCAGTGCGTACATCCGGGCTGTGCAGCACCGAACACCGATGCAATGGGGAGCAGGGCATCGCGGACGCGGTCCCCCTGAAACGCACGTTCCGCGAGCCGAGTCCCACTGAAGGTGCGGAGCCGATATAGAAGAAAGGCAAGCAAGGCGCCACAGGGACGGTGCCGCAACAATGGGAGGAGTGAACCTCCCGGCGGAACGGGGAACCCACGTACTGCACTTTGGATGAGTCGGTCAAAGCTTCGGCCGGTGAGCTCGCATGCGAGCGCGATCGCGGCGTAGATCATTGGCCGCTGAACCAGCAGCAAGAGCGCGGCACGAGTGACCTTTGATGCGTAGCGACGAGTCGACTGCACTGGCCACGCGTCCTGGAGCGTGCGCATCCGTTCGAGCACCTGTGCGTCACGCACGCGGACGAGGGCGCCGCCCAGCGCCGTCATGGTCTTGATCGAACCGAAGCTGTAGAACGTCGCGTCCGCATGCGGAGAGCCGCGCTCGGCGGGTGAGATGAATCCCTGTGCACAATCCTCGATAATCGGAATGCCGCGCGCTTTGGCCCACGCCGCAATCGGGGCGATGTCGTTGCGGCCGCCAAAGAGATGGGCGATGACCAACAGCCTCGACGCAGGCGAGGCCGCGCGCTCGCAATCGCGCGGTGTAGGGAATAGCGTGTCCAACGCAATGTCTACGGGCACGGGAATGAGCCCGTGCTCTCGCACGATGCGCGCCATGTCGGAGATGGAGACGCCGCTGAGGAGCACCTCGCTTCCCACAGGGAGATCAAGCGCGGAGAGATAGAGATCAAAGGCGGACCGCACTGAGAGCGCCGCAAGCCCATCACCGTCCGGAGCCCATTCCGCTTCGAGCGCACGCCGTGCACCGTTCTCGCTCCGCATGCGCGTACAGGATGCGACGGCACGCACGAGATCCGCGACGCCGAGGTCAAGCGTGAGACGCGGATAGAGTCGGAACCTCAGAGAAACCTCCCGACGCCGCTGCTGCCGTCGTGTACGTGGGTGGGCGAGTGCCGGTACGAGGGTTCGAGCAAATCGTCGATGCGCTGCATCAGCGAGGCGGTTGCTTCGTCCAGCAACGGAGCACAGTCGCGTTCGTGCTGCGGATGAAAAGGCTTGAACGCAGAAGGCAGGGCTGCCGTCGCATGTGTCCAAGGCGCGCCGAATCGGATCGTGATGCGTCCGCCGCGAAGTCGCGCACTGTGTGGTCGCGCGAAGGCTTCTCGGCAGCCACTGATGCCCACCGGCTGTATCGCCAAGCCAAGCGCACGAGCGAGTTGGACTGCGCCGCGACGTCCGGTGCTGAGTCGGCTGGAGACGGTTCCTTCAGGATACAGATGCACATGGTGCCCGCGCTCAACTGCGGACTTGGCGAGTCGCACGGTCTCAAGCATGCACGACTCGTAGGCGCGCAGCATCGCGTGGCGGTATGACTCAATGCTTGGCGTGAACTCAAAGCCGACGATGTCGCGTGTGGTGTCACGCATGACGTCTAACGCGCGGCTTGCTGGCAGAGGAACATCGGAATCGACGTGGCGGCGGAGCGCGTGGTACTCCGTCTCGTCTGGACGACGACTGTGCACGGCGACAAAGTCCGCGACCAAGAGATACCCGCGCGAGACGATCGGTACCACGCCCACCCGACCGAGTGCCCACTGCATCATGGGCTGTTGGAAGTACTTTCCCTTCGCCATGCTGACGGTAGGGATGCCCGACCGGCGGAGGAGGCATCGGAGCGGGAAGACGTCGTACATGTGCGAGGCGTTGCTCGCGAGCAGGACGGGTGTGCGCGAGAGGCGGTCGAACCCTTCGACGTCGATCCGAGTTTGGGTGAGCCGTTCTTGGAGGTCTAGGGCAGTGCCACCCACCCAGAGCCAGAGAGGGTGGGCAATCGCACGTTGGCGCCGGAACGCAGTGGCAGTGAGCATGGGCCATGATCGAGCTGCGCTCTCGGCAAGGAAATCCGTCGCATGACGTAGGAGCGTCGCGGGGCGACGTAGAGTGTGTTGAGCGGGCTGTGGCGTATGCCGTAGTACCGCGTCGTGACGTGGCTCTTGTCGGGGATGTGCACGAGCACTCGGGCCAGGAACTCCAACGGGTCCACTGTCTCGGTGCCGGCCGTTGGCCCCGGCGACTTCGGCACCATCCTCCGTCACCACGGAAGCACTTGGCGAGCCGAAGCGGGTGGCGCGGCCGCGCGCCTGCTAGAGTGGGCGGCAGCAGGCTCTTTCTTATGGACGGAATTGTGCACCGCGCCAGCGCTTATCGCTTTGATCGCCGGCCGAACCGGTAGTACAACGCCGCTCCAATCGCAGTCGTCCGAGCCGGATCACCTGCATCACTGACGACTGGCGTCAGTCCCTGGTCCAATCGCAGTTCCAAACTGAATCGGCCGAGTTGCCTTCCTGCCGTCAACATTCCCGTGAAAATGGGCGACTCCGATTTCAAGCTGCGATCCACCAACCCAGTGCAAAGCTGTTCCTCGTAGTAGGACCCACCAAGACTTTCGACGTCTACTTGGAGCCGGCACTCACCCCCTTTCGCGACCGACACACCCAGCCCGCCATACCATCGAGCGTGAAAATATCGCCGACCGCCGACCGCGATACCGAGCCGGTCAAGTTTCAGGTGTGCGGTAAATACGGAAAACGCATCGTCAGGGTACGGGATTCTTGTCAGAGTGGCCCCATAGATCATCTCCGCGTGCCAAGAGTAGCGTGTGCCGATTGGTCGCTCCAACCCCAGGCCGAGTATGCCGGCTCTGCCGGATCCGAGCCCCGCACCTGAGAACGAAGCCGATTGAGCACCGAAGAAGACGTAGGTCCCCGAACGCGATGCGGCCCCTGACTCAGCTGCGACCGGGCGCGCCAGTTCCTGGGCAAAGAGTTTGCTGCAAGAGATGCAGAGCAGAGTGACGACGAGGAAGTTTTGGCGCATCGTGGAACGTGTCGAAGGCTCGTGGCTCTCGGGATAGGAATTTCAATCGAGGTCGGTCGAGTATACCGCCCAATCGCCGACCGCGCGAGCACCGACGAACGGCACCGACGAACGGGTCGGATGGCTTGACGCTACTGCAGGTTGACACCGCCGCAAGCTCCACATTTCGGCAAAGGTTACTATTCGAGATGATGATTCGGGGTGCGCTCCCTTTACTCGCGGCTCCGTTCCTTCTTGGAGTACTCCCCTCTCTCCTACGCGCACAGGACGAGCCACCACAGCGCGGTGCGGGATCAGTCGTGACCTTCACGACGCGCCAAGACGTCGCCGTCACACTCAGCGGCTACATCCAAGCGGACGGGCGCTGGCTCTCCGGCGCTAGGCAACTGATGCCCGACGGCCTCGTCCTCCGCCGAGCACGGTTCATCGTGGATGCGGCATTACCCGACGGGTGGCACCTCCGCTTGCAGCCGGACTTCGGGCAGGGCCGCGTGCTCGTGCAGGATGCGTTCGTGGGCCTCGAGCGCGGTGCCATCGTGTGGCGCGCTGGACGCTTCCGTCCCAACTACGGCATCGAGCGAATGCAATCCTCGAGCACGCTGCTGTTCCCCGAGCGCTCGCTCATCAACTCGCTGGCCCCGAGCCGTGCGTTCGGCACGCAGCTGCGCTGGAATCGCGGGGCGTGGACGCTGGCCACGGGTGGATTCCGCACGCCCATTGGCACAGACGCCGGCGCGATCGATACCGACGGCGACGTCGAGGCCACGATCGGCTCGGGGCACGACCTGCTGCTTCGGACTGCGTGGTCGTGGCGCCGCGAGGCGCGCTACGTGGACGTACAGGCCTCCCTGCTGGAGGGGCGCGAGCGCGGCTCATTGGAATCACCCGCGATGGCGCGTATCCTCACGGTTGGACAACAGCCCGTTGCGGCGTTCCGCAACGACGGCACAGCCGCTGGCACCGTCGTCGCCTCGGGCACGCGACGTCGCGTCTCGGTCGGCAGTATCGTGGGCAACGGACGCACGATGTGGGCGCTCGAGGGTGCGATGCTCAGCCAGCGAGGCGCGCTCAATGGCAACGTCGGTACGGTGGTCAGCGGTGGCTACCTGCTGCGCGCACATCGCGTATGGAACGGACGTCAACTGGCCTCACAAGACATATCGCCCGCCTCGGCACGTGGCGCGATTGAAGCTGGTTTCCGCGTCGCGGCGCTCGGAAACTGGGGCGATGGCGCCGGAACACTGCTGAGCGGGCTTTCCGCTCGGCGAGTCGCGAGCGCGGGCGTGGCAGTCGGGTGGGTCCCGAACGCGCTGACGCGCTTGTCGATAGCCTACGACGTTACGGCAACGGAGCGAATGCGCCGCGTGCGGGAGCACGCCCTGATGCTGCGCGTGCAACAGGCATTCTGATCTGAGCGTGTGTCTGTCGCGGGCTGATTATGCCGCCGATACTGGCTTGGCCATACTGGCAAGTCTGCGCAGGGTGAGATGCAGTTGGTGGCGGCCGGAGCTCGTACTGATCAAGGCGGCTGATCTGGGGCAGGAGCTGCGGGTGCGCTCCGACGACGAGCAAGAACTCTTGAGCGAGGACCTCGCCGCTATGTTTCCGTCAGCGGGCTAGGGTTGTGGCAGCATTCCGCAAAACGTGAAGCGACCACGAGGTCCACGAGTATGTGGCAGGATATTTGGAATACAGTGCTAGCGGAATTCTCCGATATCCCCGATGCGGCGCAGCTGACGCGTCTCACGCTGCGACTTCTCATTGCCGCAGCACTTGGCGGTCTGTTGGGGTACGAGCGCGAGCTTCAAGGCAAGAGTGCGGGGATGCGCACGCATATGCTGGTTGCGATCGGGGCCGCACTCTTCGTCCTGATTCCCCAACAAGCGGGGGCATCAAACGAGGATTTAAGTCGGGTATTGCAAGGCCTGATCGCAGGTGTGGGATTTCTGGGAGCCGGATCCATCATCGTGGGAACGAAGGATGCAGAGACCAAGGGGCTCACTACGGCGGCCGGCATATGGGTGACGGCGGCAATCGGTATGGCTGCAGGCATCGGGCGGGAAGCAACTGCCGTCCTGAGTACGATTATCGCGCTTCTCATCCTTTCCGCCGTACCTTGGATTAGCCGAATCAAGAAGTGAGGATGTGAAGTGACGCGCGTTCGCGATGATTCGGTGTCACCCATTATGAATTGGCACCTCCTGTCACCATCCGAAGTTGCCGAGGCACTGGCGACGCACGAAGCGCGCGGACTCGCGCCTGCCGAGGCCGACGCGAGATTAGCGCGACACGGCCCGAACGAGTTGATCGAAACGGGCGCCAAGAGCCCGTGGCGGATCCTCTGGGAACAGTTCACCGCCGTCATGGTGCTAATCCTCGTCGCCGCAGCGGTACTGTCACTGTTCCTAGATAAGTACCTCGAGGCCGGGGCGATCCTCGCCATCGTCGTGCTCTTTGGATTGCTCGGATTCTTCCAGGAGTACCAGGCCGAGCGCGCGATAGCCGCACTCAAGAAGCTCGCCTTGCCCACCGTGCGAGTGGTGCGCGACGGGACGCCGCGTGAAGTCTCCGCGCGCGAACTCACCCGGGGCGACGTCGTGTTGCTGGAGGCAGGCAATGCGATTCCGGCGGACCTGCGTTTGACTGAGACCGTGAACCTCCGCGTGCAGGAGGCCGCGCTCACCGGCGAATCCGAGCCCATAGAGAAGAGCACGGCGGCGCTGGAGAACCGCGAGATGCCAATCGGAGACCGCGTCAACCTCGCCTATATGGGGACGCTGGTCACCAACGGGCGCGGGCGGGGCGTGGTCGTGGCGACGGGGATGGAAACCGAGTTGGGCAAGATCGCGTCGCTCATCCAGTCAGTCGCATCCGAGCCGACCCCGCTGCAAGAGCGTCTCGAAGCCGTCGGCAAGGCACTGGCGATCGGAGGCGTCGTCGTCGCGCTGCTGGTGTTCGGCATCGGGATCGCGGGCGGCGAGTCGATGCGGGATATGCTGCTCACCGCAATCAGCATCGCCGTCGCCGTGATTCCCGAGGGCCTGCCTGCGGTCGTCACGCTGACGCTTGCACTCGGTGCGCAGCGGATGCTCAAGCGCAATGCGCTCATCCGAAAGCTGCCGGCCGTCGAGACTCTCGGTTCGGTCACGGTCATCTGCTCGGACAAGACCGGCACATTGACCGAGAACCGGATGACGGTGACGGTCATCGACGTGGCCGGCCATCAGTTCCGCGTCGAGGAATCACTGAACGAGGCTCGTTCCGCGCCGGTGGGTCTCCTGCTCATTGGAGGTGCTCTGTGCAATGACGCCTCGCTCCAAGGGGAGTCAAGCACGGGCACGATCGTGAGCGTTGGTGATCCCACGGAAACGGCGCTGCTCGTCGCGGCTTTGCACGGTGGCTTGCGGAAGGAGGAACTGCTCACCCTGATGCCGCGCGTCGGCGAGCTGCCCTTCGATTCGGATCGCAAGCGAATGACCACCGTGCATCCCAAGCCGACGACGCGTGATGGCCACGCCGCATTGGGGGTATTGGCCGCACTCGACGCGCCATACGTCGCGTTTATCAAGGGTGCGGCGGACGGCTTGGTCGATCTCACCACGGCCGTGTGCACCAACGACGGGATCGAGCCGGTGAACGCCGCTTGGCGCGAGCGCATTCTAGCCGCCATCACGGCGCTCGCGCAGAACGGGATGCGGGTGCTGGGTGTCGCATTTCGCGGTGTGAACTCCCCCGCGGCGTCCGCCGATGCCGAGCGCGATCTCATCTTCATCGGCTTGGTGGGCATCATCGATCCGCCGCGCGCCGAGGTGAAGGACGCCGTCGCGCGCTGCGTCTCGGCGGGCATTCGCCCCGTGATGATCACCGGCGACCACCCGCTCACTGCGTCCGTGATTGCCCGCGAATTGGGCTTCGGGTCCGGCACTGTCCTCACGGGCGTCCAGCTCAACGGACTGACGGATGCGCAGTGGGGAGAGGCCGTGCGTACGGTCTCTGTATTTGCTCGCGTCTCGCCCGAACACAAACTGCGCATCGTTCACGCGCTGCAGCGCGAGGGCGAGGTGGTGGCGATGACCGGCGACGGCGTCAACGACGCGCCTGCGCTCAAACAGGCCGATATCGGCGTCGCGATGGGCATCGCCGGTACTGACGTGTCGAAGGAGGCCGCGGATATGGTGCTGCGCGATGACAATTTCTCGACGATCGTCGCCGCAGTCGAAGAAGGCCGGGTGATCTATGACAACCTGCGCCGCTTCATCAAGTTTGCGGTGGCCGGCAACATCGGAAAAGTCAGCGTAATGTTGCTGTGGCCGATTCCCTTCGTCGTGCTGGGCCGTCCGATGACGGAAGCGGTGGCCTTGCTGCCGCTTCAGTTGCTGTGGCTCAACCTGATGACCGACGGCCTCTTGGGCCTCAGCCTCGGCGTGGAACCCCCGGAGCCGCACGTGATGCGGCGGCGTCCGCACTCGCCGCAGGCCGGAATCTTCAGCGACGGGATGGGAGCACAGGTCGTGTGGACCGGTCTCTTTATTGGAATAGTCACCGTTGCGATTGGGTTCGCGTACCACGAGTTCAATCCCGGTGGCCCGTGGCAGACGCTGATGTTCACCACGCTTGCCATCATGCAGGTGTTTCAAGCGCTTGGGACGCGTTCGCATCGCGAGTCCATCTTCACGCTCGGCCTCTCAAGTAACCCGATCATGCTGGGCACCATTGCCTTGGTCGTCGGGCTGCAGGTGATGGCGGTGTACACGCCCGTGGTGTCCACGACGCTACTTCAGGTGCAGGCGCTGGGGGTGCGGGAGTGGATGCTTGTGTCCGGCGCGGGCGGCGCGATGCTGCTCAGCAGCGAGATTGAGAAGTGGTGGCGCCGGCGAACAGCGTAGGCACACGAGGTATCGATGCGGTTCATTGAACTCCGACTAGATCACATCAGCCAGCTCCAGGCACGCCGCGCTCGACCGCGCAGCCACATCCCGCTGAACTGCCGGGGAGATACGTAACACTTCAAGCCGGGGACATGGGTAACACTTGGTGAGTGTGCCCGGTCATTCCCAGCGGATGCAACTCTGCTCGTCGAGCTTCGCCGGCAGGATCTCGCCGAAGAAGATTGACCACACGCCGTCGGCCTCCTCGTCCAGGCCGATGTGATAGCCACGCGGCGGGACGGATACTCGCGCGACGACGGCGGCGAGCTGTTCGCGCAGTACTTGGAGGGCGAAAGGTGGATGACGGAAGGGGGCACGCCCTAGGCCCCTTCTTCAGCGGTCGTTGCGCGTCGATCGGCCCCCTCGCATTTTTTTGACATGAACTACCGCTCCGGCCTTCTCCTGCTCGCACTCGTTCTGGGCTGTTCGGACCCCGGACCTGAAAATCCCGACGCCCTCCTCCTCAGGAATTCGGCGTTGTTGCCCGTTGAGGTGGTGGGGAACCGCAGGTGGAGCGATGTGGAGGCAGGCTTCAGTCACACCTGTGCGCTGACCACGGATGGCGAGGCCTACTGCTGGGGCAATAACTACTACCAGCAGACGGGCAGCACGGCGGATGTGAGTTGCGGATATGGCGAGCGCTGTGTTCGCACGCCGCGAGCGGTACTCGGTGGACATCGTTTCGTGCAGATCGCGGCCGGCGGCAATATGAGTTGTGGACTCACGGCCGCGGGTGCGCTGTGGTGCTGGGGTGGTGGATTTCCGGGAGAGGGTACCTACCTCGGTAACGGGACGCTGTCGAGCAGCACGATGCCGGTGCGGGTGGCATCGGATTCGATATTCACATCGGTCGGGCGAGTGACTGGCGGTGGCTGTGCGCTGACGGCGAGTGGTCAGGCTTGGTGTTGGGGGCAGAACTCAGGCGCCCTCGGCGACGGTAGCACGACGCCGCAACCAAGTCCCGTGCCGATTGGCGGAGCGTTGCGCTTCACGCGTCTTGCCAACGGCTCGCACAGCTGCGGAATCGCGACTGACGCTGAGCTCTATTGCTGGGGAGGCAACCGCTGGGGCCAACTCGTGGCGGGCGAGGTGCCGTTCAACAACTGCTGTGCTGTCGTGACGACGCCCACGCGTACCGTCGCGACGGGGACGTATATCGACGTCGCCGTTGGGAGTAATGACTTTACGTGTGCGATTCGAACTGGCGGGCAGGTGGAGTGTGCGGGCTACAACGGGAGTGGCGTGCTCGGAGACAACTCGACGATCTCGCATCGCGGCACCTTGGCGCCCGTGGCTGGCGGACTCGTGGCCACGCAGGTCAGTGCAGGTATCGAATCCGTCTGCGTGCTGGTCACGGATGGCAGCGCGTATTGCTGGGGCGAGAACTGGTTTGGCGGACTTGGCATCGGAACCCGCAGCGACCTCGGCGAGGGAACGCCGCAGCGCGTGCAGGGCGGACCATTCACGAAGATCTCCGTTGGCGGCGGCCACACGTGCGCAATCACTCCGACCGAGCGTCTCTACTGCTGGGGTAGCGATGTCCGCGGGGCCGTGGGGCGAGGCAGTTGATATGAGATACCTCACCGTGCTGCTCCTGCTCCCCCTCGCAATGGGCTGCGAGGGAGTCTTTGGGGACCCTGACGCGCTGATCCTCCGCTATTCGGCGCTCTCACCAGTTGAGGTCGTGGGAAACCAAACGTGGAGCGCTGTCTCGGCCGGCTTCGACCACACCTGCGCCCTGACCACAGCTGGAAGTGCGTACTGCTGGGGAAGCAACGAGTACCTGCAGACCGGGAGTACCGTTGATGCGGCCTGTCAGAACGGTTCGCGTTGCGTGCGCCGGCCAACGGCGGTGCCAGGCGGACATCAGTTTGTGCAGATCGCGGCGGGCACCCATATGAGCTGCGGACTGACGGCGGCCGGTGCCGCGTGGTGCTGGGGTGGCGGATACGAAACGGACGGCCGCAGCTACCTCGGCGACGGGACGCTCGCTCGCAGTGCCACACCGTTGCGCGTGGCGTCGGACTCGGTGTTCACTTTCATTAGTAGTGTGTTCGAGGGTGGCTGTGCGCTCACCGCGAGCGGTCAGGCCTGGTGTTGGGGGCAGAACACTGACGGCCGCCTCGGTGATGGCAGCACAGTCAGTCGGCTGACTCCAGTGGCGATTGGCGGCGCGTTACGCTTCTCGCGTCTTGCCTACGGCGGGCTGCACCGTTGCGGCGTCGCGACCGACGGCGCACTCTACTGCTGGGGTGAGAATCGCTGGGGCCAACTCGCGATCGGTGATGTGCCGTACAATAACTTTGGCGTTTTTGTCCGGACCCCGACGGCGGTGATTGGGGGCGGGACGTTCGCTGACGCCGCAGCCGGCGGCGCGCACACCTGCGCGCTGCGCGCAGACGGACAGGTGCTCTGCGCCGGATCCCACGCGAATGGGATGCTCGGTGATGGCTCCATGCTCTCGCATCGCGGGATATTCTCTGCGGTGGCCGGTGGCCTCGTGGCAACACAGATCACGGCAGGTTACATGTCGAACTGTGCCCTGACGGCTGATGGCAGTGCGTACTGCTGGGGTAGCAACTGGTACGGCGGACTCGGCATCGGCTATCGTAACGACGGCGGTCAAGCGACTCCACAGCGAGTGGACGGTGGCCCGTTCGCGAAGATCTCTGTGGGTGGTGGTCACGGCTGCGCGACTACACCCGCGCAGCGTCTCTACTGTTGGGGCGACGACACCCGAGGAGCCGTGGGGCGCGAATAAGACGAGCACGTCTCATTACTACGGCCTGCGCTCGCGGCGCGGTCCCCCAAGCGGGTCAC
>JAYTDH010000151.1:0-29985 GCA_043736095.1 Gemmatimonas sp. | reverse complement strand
AGGCCGTCCATCGTCGACGAGGTGTTAAGAGGCGGAATTGAATGGAGATAGCTGAGCCAGGCCGGTGGTGCGGACCGCGGGTCTGAACAGCCTCTAAAGCTACGAAGATTGGCCGCCGAATGGCAGGGGGACCCAGAGGTCCGAGACGGCGGGGGGAACTAGAGGTCTGGGATGGCCTGAGGACCCCACTATTCGGTATTGTGTGCAGACGATGAAAGGCATTCTTCTCGCCGGTGGTGCTGGGACGCGGCTCGCGCCGATGACGCGGGTCGTGTCCAAGCAACTCCTCCCGGTCTACGACAAACCCTTGATCTACTATCCCCTGAGCACTCTCCTGCTCATGGGGATTCGAGATATTCTGGTCATCAGCACGCCAACGGAACTGCCGCGGTTCGAGGCGCTGCTTGGGGACGGGACAGACTGGGGGGTGCGGTTCCGCTACGCGGCCCAGGCGGCACCGGAGGGGCTGGCACAGGCGTTCGTCGTGGGGCGGGAATTCGTCGGGAACGACCCGGTGACGCTTATCCTCGGCGACAACCTCTTCTTCGGATCCGGTCTCGGGCCGCGACTGCGGGCCGCGCGTGACCGCGTCTCGGCGGATGGCGGCGCGACGATCTTCGGCTACCCCGTGCGGAATCCCGAGCGCTATGGAGTGGCCGATGTTGCACCCGATGGTCGTGTGCGCTCGATCGAGGAGAAGCCCTCGGCGCCGAAGTCCACGGTCGCGGTCACGGGACTCTACTGCTACGACAACCGGGTGCTCGACATCGCGGCGGGACTCCAAAAGTCGTCGCGAGGCGAGTACGAGATTACGGACGTCAATAGCGCCTATCTCAACGCCGGGTCGCTGCGACTCGAGCAATTCGGACGAGGAATGGCCTGGTTGGACACTGGGACAGTGGCGGCGATGCAGGAGGCCGCGCAGTTCGTCGAGGCGATTGAGACGCGGCAGGGGCTCAAGATTGGGTGCCCCGAAGAGGTCGCGTACCGCATGGGCTTCATCTCGCGCGAACAGTTGCAGGCGCTCGCCGCACCGCTCGCCACGAGTGAGTATGGCGAGTACCTCGCGCGCGTCGCCGCGGAGGGCGCGTGAGTGTTATCGTGCTCATCACGGGAGCAGCAGGATTTATCGGTTCGAATGCGGTCGCGTGGCTCTTGCGGCAACACCCGGACGTCACGGTCATCTCGTTCGACGCGTTGACGTACGCGGCGCATCCCGAGAGTTTGGCGATGGCGACGCGCGGGCACGACGACCGCCATCACTTCGTCCGCGGCGATGTGCGCGATGGCACCGCCCTCGCGGCGGTCCTTGCCGGCGGCGTACGCGATGCAACCGGACGTCCGACTCCACGCCCCGATCTGATCTGGCACCTGGCCGCGGAGACGCACGTGGATCGGTCGATCCTCGATCCGGCGAGTTTCGTCGATACGAATGTGACGGGTACGCTGCGACTCCTCGAGGCGCTGCGTGATGCGAGGGCGCTAGGGCATTCGGCGCGACTCGTGCACGTCAGCACCGACGAAGTGTACGGGTCACTCGCGCCCGACGAATCCCCGTTCACCGAGGAGCGTGCGCTCGCGCCGAGTTCGCCGTACGCCGCGAGCAAGGCCGCGGCGGATCTGCTGGTGCAAGCGTGGGCCCGCACGTTCGGACTCGATGTCGTGATTACGCGGTGCTCGAACAACTATGGGCCGTTTCAGTTTCCGGAGAAGCTGATCCCGTTGATGATCACGCGGGCGCTCGCGCACGAACCCCTTCCGGTCTACGGCGATGGGCGTCAGGTGCGCGACTGGTTGCACGTGGACGATCACATCGCGGCGCTGTGGGCGGTGAGCGTCTCGTCCGCGCGAGAGGGACGCGTGTTCAACATCGGGGCGATGATGGAGTGCGAGAACATCGCCATCGTGCGGGGAATCCTCGATGCACTCGGTGGAGATCCGGCGCTGATCACGCACGTGCGTGATCGCCCGGCGCATGATCGGCGGTATGCGATGGACGCGACGCGGTTACGCACCGAGACAGGTTGGCGCTCGCGCGTGGAGTTCAACGAGGGGCTCGCGGCTACGGTGCGGTGGTACGTCGAGCATGAGGGGTGGTGGCGCACGGTGCATGGTGAGGCAAGGCGCGCAGCGGATGCGCTCTACCTCACGCCGAACTCATGACGGCGAACTCATGACGCCGAACTCATGACGCCGAACTCATGAGGCCGAACTCATGAAGGTCCTGCTGCTTGGTGGGTCCGGCCTGCTCGGCACGGCGTTGCGTGCAACTACCCCTGGCACCGTGAGCCTCTCAGCGCCGACGCACGCGATGCTCGATGTGACCGATGCGAATGCGATGGAGCGGGCGCTCGAATCGATCGCTCCCGACTGGATCATCAACTGTGTCGCGTTTACCGCGGTCGATCGTGCCGAGTCTGAGCGCGCAGAGGCGACGCGTCTGAATGTCGAGTTCGTCGCGATGCTGGGCCGACTCGCTGGGGCGCATGGCGCGCGCGTCATGCACTTCAGCACCGACTACGTATTTGACGGACTCGCCCGTCGGGCGATGCGCGAGGACGACGCGCCGGCCCCACTCTCGCACTACGCGCAGACGAAGCGCGATGGAGAAGTCCGGTTGCTGGCGAGCGGCGCCGAGGCGGTGATTGTGCGTGTGTGCTGGCTCTTCGGTGATGGCGGGGGCAACTTCCCGCGCATGATGTTGGAACGCGCGCTGCAACAGACTCCATCGCGAGTCGTGGACGATCAATGGGGGACTCCGACGCTGACGCGCGATCTCGCCGCGTGGTGCTGGGCGCTTGTCGCGCGCGACGCCCGGGGGATTTACCACGCCTCGGCCGCCGGCGAGACGACGTGGGCCGAGTTCGCGCGACGCGTGTACGCGCATGTCGGATTCGCCGAGGGCGTGACGGGGGTGCCGAGTGCGGAGTACGGCGCAGCGGCGCGTCGTCCGCTCTACACAGTGATGGACTGCACCAAGCTCGATGCGACGCTCGGCATCACGCGCCGCTCGTGGGAGTCCGCGCTGGATGAGTGGCTCGGTGCTCTGGCCGCGGAGCGGCAGGCGTGAGTCGCGTGACGATTGAGCGCACGGCGCTCCCCGATCTCGTGATTGCCCACGCGGAGTCGTATCCTGATTCGCGGGGTTCCTTTCGCGAGCTGTTCCGTGCGGAGCACTTCGCGGCAGCGGGTCTGCCGTCGCAGTTCGCGCAGATGAATCACTCGCGCTCCTCAGCCGGCGTGGTGCGCGGACTGCATTTTCAGTGGGATCCACCGATGGCGAAGCTGATGCGCGTTGCACGCGGGCGCGCCTTCCTCGCGGCCGTCGACATCCGCCGCAACTCGCCGACGTGCGGCCAGTCGTGGTGGCGTGAGACCAGTGCGGGTGAGGAGATCTGGGTGTACGCGCCGGCGGGTTTCGCCCGCGGCCTCCAAGCGCTCGAGGACGACACGGAGATCGAGTATCTCTGCACGGCGTCGTACGTGCCAGCGACCGAGGGAGGACTTCGTTGGGACGACCCGGCGCTGGGAATCCCGTGGCCGCGCGCCGCGACGCAGGTGTCAGAGAAGGATCAGCGTGCGCCGACGCTGGCGGAGTGGCTCGCGGGGCCGTTCGGCGGTGTTTTCGGCGGCTGAGTTGCCCCTGGTGGATTCGAACCACCATTCACGCATCCAAAGTGCGTTGTCCTGCCATTGGACGAAGGGGCAGCAGGAAGCTCCTCGAAGCTAACGGGCGGCAGGTTGCGCGAGCAACTGTTGGATCACCGCGATGCTCCGGTGGACCTCAGTTGGACCTCAGTGGGACCTCAGTGGGACCTCAGTAGACCTCAGTAGACCTCAGTCCAGCAGCTTGACGGCCGCGACATTTGTCGAGGTTCGCGTCTGTATCACCCGTGTTCCTTGCGGGAAGCTGGCCGGATCGACCGTCACTCGCCGTTCGAACACGCCGAACGCGGTCGACCCAGAACCACTCATGCGGGCGATACGCGCACCGGCACCGCCGAGCACGGTCACGCACTGCGCGATCTCCGGATGCTTCGCGGAGACCGCCTCCTCGAGATCGTTGCGCGCAAGCTTTGCGACGCCGTCCCAGCGATCGATGTCATCGAGACTCAGCGGGGCTGGCGCCTGCATCGGTGCACTGCCGAGTGCCTCGGCGTACCAGCCGAACGCCGCGGCGGTGTTCACGCCGAACGGCGGAATGGCGAGCAGCACTTCGCGCTTTGGGAGCGGGCGCAGCACGAGTAGCCGCTCGCCTCGCCCCCAGGCAAGCGCGAGCGGCGCATCGGCGGTAAGAAATGGAACATCAGCGCCAAGGCGCAACGCGAGCGTCATCAACGCACTCTGGCTTAGCGGCGTCGGCGCAAGCGCGTTCATCGCTCGGAGCACCGCGCCAGCATCGGCGCTCCCGCCACCGAGACCACCGCCGGTGGGGATGCGTTTGTCGATGGTGATATGAAAACCAGAATCCCAGCCGGTGGTCTCAAGGAAAGATGCCGCCGCGCGATAGGCGAGGTTCTGTTCGGGCGCGAGATCGAGTCCCGGACACTCGATCGACCTTGTCGCGGTGTCCGTTGCAACACGCACCGTGTCGCTCAACTCAATCCGAATGAAGAGTGACTCGAGTTGGTGATATCCCGAGGATTCCCGCGCGAGGACGCAGAGGAGGAGATTGAGCTTGGCCTGCGCATGAACGGATGCCGCGGTCGCCGTCACGGGACGGCCTTTTCTGCGGCCGGATTCACCGCCGAATTCACGGCCTTCGCGTTGGCGCCGGCGAGGTCACTCACATGAAGTCCAACGCGCGAGAAGTACCACGCACCCATGACCGTGATTGGCACAAACGAGAGCAGGTGAAATCCAATCGCCCAGCTCACCGCCGATGCCGCCGGCACGCCATAGAGTGCGAGTCCGGCCTTGCCCGCCGCTTCGAAGGGACCAAAAAAACCGGGCGACGATGGAATCGCCACGCCAATCGCAATCAGCGCTTGAATGAAGAGCGCCGCGGAAATCGGCGCCTCGATTCCGAGTGCGAGGAACCCGAAGTAGAACGCGAGTCCATTGGTGAGCCAGTGGATGACGGTCCACCCGAGCACTTCGAGCGCGAGGCGCGGTGCACGGAGCACGGCGAGTCCGGCGACGAAGCCCTCGAGAAATCCGCGCACCTTAGGCACGCCATTCGCCCAAATCGGTCTCACCACTTTTTCGGCGACGGCGATAAAGAGCGTCGGTGCGAGTGCGAGGGCGTACAATCCGACGAGCACGATGGTGAGGAACGCCGCCGCCGACATCGCGATGCTTGCGGCGGTCGCGCCGAGAATCGTCGCTTCTGCGGGGAATGCCGGGTCAAGCGTCGCGAGGACCATCAGCGCGAGGACGACCACGCCGTCGAACAGCCGGTCGACCGCGAGCGAGGCGAATGCGGTCGTGACGGGGATCTCGCGACGCTCGCGCGACAGTGCGAAGGCGCGCGCGAACTCGCCAGCGCGTGCGGGGAACACATTGTTGACCATCATCCCGATTGCCGTCGCGTGCCAGAGCGGCGCGAACGGCACGCGCTCACCGAGCGGCGCCAGAATAGCCGCCCATCGACGCGCACGGAGCGGGAAGATCGCCGTCGCGGTGACCATGCAGGCGATCCAGAGCGGAATACTCGACGCCGAGAGGATGCCCCACACTTCGCCGAGATTGACACCGCGCAACGTGACCCACAGCAGAATCAGACTGAGCGCAATGCCCAGCGTCCCGCGCCAGCCGAGGCGCATTTACTCTGCCGCCGCGAGCTGTAGCAGGTCGTACAGCTCGGTGAGCGTGTCGTGATCCGGCACCGCACCCGACTGGCGCAGGGCATCGCCAATCTGAATCGCGCGGTCGAGCGCCTCACGCCCACGAAAAATCAGATCTTCGATGGGCACGACGTCATCCTCGTCGCCCACGAGGGGCGCGGCGAACGGCGTGTCGCCGAGCGAGGAGAGCCCGGCGAGCCCAGAGGACAACAGCGCACTGAGTGCGGCGCCTGAGGGCGCTTGTGCTGCCGAGCCGACGGGCGTGGCGACGGGGGTGGAGATCCGCAGCGGCGCCGCTGCCGTGGTGAGCGACTCGCTGAGGATGACGAACTGCGGCCGGATGGTCTCGGGCGCGGCATCCGACGCACTCAACAACAACGCCGCGCTGTCGAGCACATCGAGCGTCCTTGGGTCGAGCGCGGCGGCCGTGCGCTCCGCCGCGAGGAAGAGATTCGCAATCTCCAACGAGCCGAAACTCCGCGCGGCGCGCGCCAGTGCACGCACGGCATTGCGCAACTCACGACTCACACGATCACGGGTCGCGACATCGGTCGCGACGCGACCATCGTGCACGAGCCGGCGAAGATGCTCGGCCTGGCTCACCACCTCGAGGCGGAAGCGCTGCGCGGCCGTCGTCGGCGGGTTGGCGGACGGCACGACGGAGTCGCCGTCCATCAGGAGTGAGGCGATCGGCACGACATCATCGCCGTCGTTACCACCGCTGAGCGCGGCCGAGGCGAGCGAGAACTCGCGGACGGCGGCCGAGTCGACTGACGGCTTGCCACCCAGACGCACGGCGTCGCCCCCTTCGAGCAACACGCGCGCCGCGGTGCGGAACAAGCGGCGGCGCTCGGCCGTCGCTTGTTCGTGACCGAGTTCGATCGGCTTGGCGGCCGCATCGACGGCATCGACGACTTCACCGAGCGGCGGCAGGTCGGTCAGCGCGGCGACACCACGCAGTGCACGCACCTTGTCCATCGCGTGCGAGAATTGCTCGGGCGGGCCCGGATTCTCGGCGTACTCGAGGAGTGCGGCGGCAGCGGCAGCGGCGGCGGAGGCAAGAAAGGCGTTGCCGGCCCCAGCGGACGAGGCGACCGCGGCCTTCGGGGCGATGCGATCGAGTTCGACAATCCGCTCCTGCGCGCGCGCGTCATCGCTCGCACTCCAGTTGCGGACGTTGTGGATGAGGATCTTGGCGTCGTCGACCGCGGCGATGGCGACCGCGCGTGTGCCAGCATCCCAGGGGAGGGCCCCGACGCGGACTTGCTTGCCGAGTCGCTCAAGTCCGGCCGCAAGCTCGGCGATCCCGCCGACTTTGGCCATGGTCGCGGCGCCACGGAGCGCGCGTACGGTGCGCGTGAACGATTCCGCATCGGGGGCGGTCGCGGTCGCGCGCGAGATGAGTCCGTCGAGTTGCTCGACGTACTCGCTGGCCTCAAGGGTAAAGAAGTCGAGCAGTCCGCCGGTCATCGCGTCTCCAAAGAGTGCAACGGAAAGTTCCCGCTTCGCAGGGGCTGGGTCAACGGGGCCGGGCCACGTTCATGGCGGCGCGCATCGCGCGGACGGCGGCGTCGAGGCCCACGAAGACGGCGTGGCTGACAATGGCGTGCCCAATATTGAGCTCCTCGCACTCGGGGATTGCGGCGACGGGGCCGACGTTCTCGCGCGTGAGGCCATGGCCGGCGTGCACGGCGAGTCCGCGGCGCGCGGCCTCGGTGGACGCCTCCCGTAACTGGGCCAAGTGGCTTGGGACCTCGGGATGACGGCAGTAGGCGCCGGTGTGGAACTCGACGGCGGGCACCCCAAGTTCGACGGCGCGGGCGATCTGTCGCAGGTCGGGGTCGATGAACAGTGAAAGACGAAGACCGGCCGCGCGGAGCGGGCCGATTGTGGCCTCAAGCCGCTGGGGATCGGCAAACAGGTCGAGTCCGCCCTCGGTGGTGACCTCCTCGCGCTTCTCGGGCACGAGGGTCACCTGGTACGGCACGAGACGCAGCGCGATCTGCGTCATTTCGGCCGTCGCGGCCATCTCCAGATTGAGCGGCGTGCGGATGGTGCGCGCGAGCGTCTCGACATCCGCGTCCTGGATATGTCGCCGATCTTCGCGGAGGTGCACGGTGATGCCATCGGCCCCCGCATCCTCACAAATCTTCGCGGCAGCGACAGGGTCGGGATAAGTCGCCCGACGGGCCTGCCGCAACGTGGCGACGTGATCGATGTTGATGAAGAGGCGTTGCGGGGCCATCTTTGACGTCATGACATCCCTTACGAGGAGCGCGCTGGTGAGACGTGGAATGGTAACGATAGGACTGATGCTGCTCGTACTCGCCGTCGGCTGCCGCAAGCCGAACACCTCGGTCGGCGCCGGAGCGCGTTCGCCGGAGCAGGCGGTGGTGCAGTTCCTCGACGCTGCCCGCGCCAAGGACATGGACCAGATGTCTGCGGTCTGGGGCAACGCCGATGGGCCGACGCGCGATCGCGTAGAGCGTCAGGAACTCGAACGGCGCCTGCTCATCATGATCTGCTTCTTTAAGCATGACGAATCTCGCCTTGCGCCGGCACAGATGGGAGAGGCTGGCCGCACGATTATCCGCGCGGACATCAAGCAGGGGCCGAAGACGGCGACGGTTCCCTTCACGCTGATCAAGAACTCCCGCACCGACATGTGGTTTGTGGAGGACGTCGACCTGCGGCCGCTCCGCGAGTTCTGTAGTCCCGAGGCGGCCGGCGGCGCTTCCCCCCGTCCTTAGTATTCAGTCAGTTCGACCAACACGCCGTGTGTGGAGCGCGGGTGGAGGAAGGCGATCCGCTTCCCTTCGGCTCCGATGCGCGGCGATTCGTCAATGAGTTGGATTCCGTGTGCTCGGCAGCGGGCGAGAGTATTGTCGAGATCATCGACCGCGAAACAAATGTGATGTATTCCAGGACCGCGCTTGCTGAGGAACTTCCCGATGGGGGATTCGGGTTGGTCTGGCTCTAGGAGTTCGACCAACGACTCCCCGGCGACGAGCCCCACGATGCGCGCACCATCGGCGTCATCGAGCGCCGTTTCGGGCAGACCGAGGATGTCACGGTAGAAGGGGACGATCGCCGCGAGGGATTCCACGGCGATGCCAAGATGAGCGATGCGGGTGCCACGCGGGGTCGGTGCAGTCATGGGGATCACTGGCGGTCCGGGACAGGTGCGGGACGGACGGATCGCCGATAACGTAATCGCGGGGCGACGGTGCGCGGCACCGGCAGCCTCGGCGGCTCACTTGAGGAGAGGACGATGTCGAAGACGCTGGCGGTGACGGATGATTCCTTCGCGGCCGAGGTGGAGCAGCACGCCGGGTTGACAGTGGTGGACTTCTGGGCGACCTGGTGTGGCCCGTGCCGCATGATTGCGCCGATCCTCGACCAGCTGAGCGTGGAGTTCGACGGCCGCGTGAAGGTGACGAAGCTGGATGTCGATGCGAATCAGAAGACGGCGATGCGCTTTCAGGTGCGCTCGATCCCGACGCTGTTGTTCTTCAAGGATGGCAAGCTGGTGGACCAAGTGATTGGCGCCGTGCCGAAGCCGGCCCTGGTCGCGAAGTTCGAACAGCACGCAGCCTAAACCGGCGAGGCCGAGATGGCGGCCCTCCGAGACGCGATTCGATATCCGGCCAAGCGGGTCCTGCTCCAGCGGACCCGCTTGGCGTACGTACATCTGCGGAATCTCCTCACGGACGCGAAGCGCGACCGTGCGGCGCGAGTCTCGGGATACGTCGCGGTCTGGATGCCCGAGGAGCTCTTGGTGTTGTTCCTCGAAGAAGGGGAGGTCGTGAATGCCACGTCGAGTCCGGATGGGCTCGCGTTCGATGCAATCGCCATCTCTGACGCCATTGGGCGCGTCCCCGCATCGGCGGAGTATGGGAGCATCTGCTTTCATGAGGCGACGAACGAGCAACTCGATCTGATGTACGCGAGTCAGACGGGCACGGCGCTGCCGTTCCCGCGCGAGCTCGTGTCAACCGATGCGACCGCGCTGCTCGCGTATCTCGATGGACTCATGGTCGAGGGCGCACTCGAGGTGATTGCGGATGGCGCGGTGAACTACGTGTCACTCGATGCGGGGCGTCCGGCGCACGGGTTCTTTGTGGATTCGCGCGCGGCCGAACCCACCATCCATCTGCGTCAGGTGCTCGAGGGGCGGCTCTCGGCGCCGCCGATCGTGCGCCTCTGGCCGGTGCCGGAGGCACTCCCCGCGCAGGCGTCACCTGCGCTGATTCAATCGTATCGCGAGCTGATGACGTCTCTCCAAGCGCGGCTACACAGTGCGGGGAAGTCGAGCGCCACGGAGATTATCGAAGGCGCGCGTCGGTCGCTCGTGGCGCGGCATCCGTTGCTCGAGCGCTTCTCGCCGGCCGTGGACCGTGCGAAGGACCCCGTGACCGACACGGCTGCTCTCACGAAAGCAATTGGCGCGTGGCTCGCGGACGTCCTCTGGGCCGCCGCGCCCGACGAACTGACCCCCGAAGCGCTCTTGCGCGAACTCACCACCTCGCGGCGGCACGTGTTCCAAGCGGCAGGGCTGTACGATGCCCTCCCGTGGAAGGTGAAGTGGTGACCGCGGTGGACGCGGCCACCCCGGGGACCCTGCACATCGTCAGCACCCCGATTGGGAATCTCGGGGATCTTTCGCCTCGCGCCGTTGAGGTGTTGCGCGGTGTCAATGCAATCTTGGCGGAAGATACGCGGCACTCGCGTGTGCTCTGCGAGCGCTACGAGATTCGCACGGCGCTCGTAGCGTATCACGAACACAATGAAGCGGCGGCGACCCCTGGATTTGTCGCGCGGCTGCTTGCTGGCGAATCGCTGGCGCTGATCAGCGATGCAGGAACGCCGCTCCTCTCCGATCCCGGTGCGCGACTGGTGCGCGCGGCGATTGACGCGGGCGCGACGGTGTCGCCGGTGCCCGGAGCGTCCGCGCTGTTGGCCGCGCTGGCGGCATCGGGCCTCTCGGCAGACCGCTTCACGTTTTTCGGATTTCTCGAGCGAAAGGGGGGAGAGCGGAAGACCGCCATCGCCGAGATCGCTGCGTTGCGTCACACGGCCGTGCTCTACGAATCCCCCAATCGTACGGCGGCGACGCTAAGCGATCTTGCGACCGTCGGGGCCGGAGCACGACAGGCCGTGGTGGCGCGCGAACTCACGAAGCAGTTTGAGGAGTTCCGCCGCGGAACGGTCGACGAGTTGGCTGCGTACTATGCAGAGCACGAACCTCGGGGAGAGATCGTGATTGTTGTGGCTGGAGGAGAGGACGCTCCGTTGGATGAGACCGCCCTGAACGCCGAGGCGGACCGGATGCGTGCGGCTGGGGCGAGCGCCCGCGACATCCAACATGCGCTCGCGGCATCGGGTGCGCCGCGGAATCTCGCCTATCGCCTCGCGCACGGGGCCTGATGCGCGCCGCGCGGTTGATCGGCGTGGTGATCGCCCCACTCGTGGCAGCGCTCATGCTCGTCGCGGCGGCGCCGCGCTCCCCTAGTGGTGCGCGTCTCACGGTGGCCCGCCTGCAGTACGATGGCGACGACTGGTATGCGAATCCGTCGTCGCTACCGAATCTGATTTCGGCGATACGCACGCGTACGACGCTTGCCGTGGAGCCCACCGAGGTGCGGCTCACTCTGCTTGATGAATCGCTCTGGGATCATCCCTTCATCCACCTCACGGGACACGGGCGGATCCGCTTCTCCGAGCTCGAGGTGGAGCGACTCCGTGCCTATCTCCTGCGCGGCGGGTTCCTCCACGCCGACGACAACTACGGACTCGACGAACACTTTCGTCGCGAGATTGCGCGCGTATTTCCCGACCGCCCACTCGTAGACGTGCCGCTCGACCATCCGATCTATCGGATTGTGTATTCCTTTCCGCGGGGGATTCCTAAGATCCACGAGCACGACAACAAGCCGCCCCGCGGATACGGGATCTTCATCGGTGACCGGCTCGCCGTCTTCTATTCGTATGAGAGTGATCTCGGCAATGGGTGGGAGGATGTCGGCACCTACCCAAACGATCCTCCCGAGTCGCACGAGCAGGCGCTCCGGCTCGGCGTGAATCTGTTCACGTACGCCGTGACGAGCGGAGCGAGTCGTTGAACGTCCTCGCGTTGGTGCGGACGGAATCGCGTCGGCTGCGCCGCATGGCGACGGTCACCCTGTTCGTGTTGCCCAGCGTCGCGATCATTGGATTGCTTTCCGCGACCGCGAGCTGGCTCGATGAAGGTCGGTGGCTCGCGTTGCCGCCGTTCGTTCCGATTGCGGCGTGGATTGTCGCGGTGATCGCCGCGTTCCTGATCGCGCAGCTGTTGCGGCGCCGACTATTGTCGCGCGCCGCGCCACGCGCCGTCGCGCTCGCCATCGAGCACGAGCAGGGATTGCGACGTGGTGCACTCACGGGACTCATGGAAGTCGAAGGCTCCGGCGTGTTTGCGGCATTCGCTGCTGAGCAACTCGGCGCACAACTCGCGGCCGCCGCCAATCGCCCAGCGCCGCGACTCCGCCGGCGTTTGCGCCGCGCCACCCTGCTCGCGCTGTTCGCGCTGGTGCAGGTGGTCGGGCTCGCGAGTGCGTCGTGGATCAAGCGGCCCGATGGGTGGCAGGCGCTCCTGCACCCAGTGGAAGCATGGCGTGGCGTGCTCGCGGCGCCGATTCATTTTGTGAACGCGCCGACCCGTGCGTTGCGAGGCAGCGCGGTTGAGCTGGCGATCGCGGCGCCAGGACGCGCCATGGTGCAACTCCGGTGGCGGGCGACCGGCGGCGACTGGCAGCAAGTGATCGCTCCGGTGGATGCGCGTGGCATCGCCGCCGCACGCATTCCGTCGGCGGATGCGGATCTGATTGTCCTTGCCACTGATGGCCGTGCGGGACGCGATTCAATCACCGTGCGTGTGGTGGATCGCCCCTTCGTCGGGGACATCACGGTGATGGCGCGCTATCCCGCGTATCTTGCTCGGCCAATCGAGCGACTGCCCACCGACGCCCCGCTGCGGCTTCCGGCGGGGACGACGCTGGAGATTTCCGGGTCCGCGTCGGAGCCACTCGCCGCGGTGGCGTTGGCCGGGGAGCGCGGACGTCTCACGTTGCTTCCGAATGGCGCGCGGTTCGCTGGCCGCTTCACGCCGCGCGAGAACGACGTGTGGCGCTGGGAGGTTGAGGGGACATCGCAACAGACGCTCGATGTGCCGCCGCCATTAGAAATCGAAGTCGTGGGCGACTCACTGCCGCGCGTGGAGATTCTGAGTCCGACCGGCGAGGTCCTTGTGAGCGCCGATGCGCGCGTGACGCTCGAACTGCTCGCGCAGGACGATCATGCGTTGCGTGCGGTGTCGCTGCGCGTTGCACGCGTGGGCGCAGCACTTCTGCTGCGAGAGGTCGCGCTGACAGATCGGAGCGACGCGATCTGGAGTGGCGCGTACGCGGTGGATCTCGAGGCCTTCGCGCTCACTCCGGGCGATGCGATTCAGGTGGTGCTCGTGGCGCGTGACGCGGCTCCCGGTGTGCGTGAAGCCGTGAGCGCACCAATCGTCCTGCGTGTTCCCACGGCCGATCAAGCACGCGAGGCTGCCCGCGATGCGGCCGACGCGGCGGTGTCCGCCGCGGACGCGGTGGCGCGCGAACAAGCGGCGCTCGCCGAACGCACGGCGACCGAAGCCCGGACGCGAAGCGATCGCACGGCCGCGCAGCGCGAGGAGGATCAGCGCACCGCCGAAATCAGAAATCAGAATCCGAATCAGGCCTCCGCGCCGCGTGAGGCGCTCGGATATGAAAATGCGGAGAAAGCCAAGGAGATTGCCGAACAGCAGCGGCAGCTCACGGCCCGCGTGGACCAACTCGAGGAAGCGGCGCGCCAGCTCGAGGATCGACTCCGCGATGCCGGCGCGCTCGATACCGGACTCGCTCGCCAGTTGCAGGACGCGCAGCGCATGTTGCGCGAGGCCATGACGCCGGAGATGCAGGCGGCGCTTGAGCGGTTAGAGTCGTCCACGCAGCAGCTTGATGGCCAGCGCACGCGCCAGTCGATGTCCGACCTCGCCGCGCAGCAGCAACGCCTGCGGCAGACACTTGAGCGGAGCGCCGAGATGCTTCGCCGCGCCGCGCTTGAGGGACAGATGCAGACCGTGGCCGATCAGGGTCGCGATCTCGCGCAGGCGCAGCGCGCGATGGCAGACAGTGCGCGGCCGGGAAGCGAAAGTCGCGACGCACGCGATGCACGCGATGCGCGCGAAGTGCGCGAAGATGCGGCGCGGATGCAGCGCGCGTCGGAGCAACTTGCGCGCGCCGCTGAGCGACTCGGAGAGCGTCTGGAGCAGGCACAGGCACGTCCTGGGGCGGAGGCGATGCAGCGCGGCGCGCAGCAGGCGGCGCAGGCTGGCCAGCAGATGCAGCGCGCTGCACAGAATGCGGCGCCGGATCCGGCGGGCGCGCAGCAGGCGGCGCAGGACGCGGCGGACTCGATGGAGCGCGCGGCGGAATCGCTTGCCGATGCGCGTGGCGATCAGGTCGCGGAGTGGAAGTCCGAGCTGACCGAAGCGCTCGATCGCTCGGTGCAAGAACTGATGCAGATGGCCCGTGAGCAGGACGCGCTCGCGCAGCAGGCCCGCGACGCGCAGGATGCATCGTCACTTCGTGGCGCGCAGTCGGCGCTACAGCAAGGCGTGCAGGCGGCGCAGGAGCGACTTGAGGATGAAGGGCGACGCTCGACTCTGCTGTCTGCGCGATCTCAGGAACTGATGCAGCGTGCGCAGCAACGCTCGGCGCAGGCAACGCGCGAAGCATCCGAAGGGAGGCGCGGACAGTCCGAGCAGGCGATGCGCGAGGCGGCCGACGCGCTCCGGCAGGCGGCAGCGCAACTCACGCGCGATCGGGAGCGAGCCGCGAGTGCGCGCTCCGCGACTGGCATGGCCGAGATGATGCAACAGATGCAACAGTTGGCGCAGCAGCAGGCCGGACTAAATAGTCAGATGCAGAGCCTCTTGCCGATGGCGCAGCAGCAGGGTGGGCGCCAAGGGATGGACGCGGCCACGCGCGAGCAGGCGAGGCAGCTCGCGCGCTCGCAGCGCGAAGTGGCGCAACAGCTGGATGAGATCGCGGATGCAGATCCCACCGGGCGAGCGCAGGAGTTGGCGCGCGAGGCACGCGCGCTCGCGGCCGCACTCGATCAGGGCGCGGTCGATCCGGCGACCTCGGCGCGGCAAGAGCGCTTGTTCCGCCGTATGCTCGATGCCGGGCGCTCGCTCGAGCAGGATCAGCGGGATGAGACACAGCGTCGCGAGTCACGCGCTGCGCGGGCGGGTGATCGTGTGACCCCTGTGGGCGATGGACGCGGTGCGCCAGGCGAGCGCTACGCGGTGCCCACCTGGGAGGAGCTACGCGGGCTGAGCGCGGAGGATCGTCGACTCGTGATTGAGTACTTCCGACGCCTCAATGCAGCGGGAGGGGCGCCATGAGAATCTGCGTGTTCGTGCTCGGGTGCTCGCTCGCGGTCACGCCGCTGGGTGCGCAGGAGTCCACCGGCGTGCTCGTGTCTCGCGCGATCGAACACGAGAATGCTGGGCGCTCAGCGCAGGCGATTGTCACGTGGCGAGAAGCAATCCGCGCGGGAGCGGTCCTTCCCGGCGTCCTCGGACTTGAGCGCACGTATGCCATGCTTGGTGACGAAGCCGCGTTGCTGCCGTTGCTCGACTCGCTGATCGCGCGCATTCCGACTGAGACGCAGTTGCGCGGCGTCCAGCTCCGCACGCTCGTCGTGGTCGGACGTGACGCTGAGGCGCGCACCGCCTTCGCCGCCTGGCGCGACTCACGCCCCAACGATGTCGCGCCGTATCGGGACTTCGCGCGGGTGCTGCTCTTCAACAATCGCACGGCCACGGCCGACTCGGTACTCGCCGAGGCGATCGCCGCGTTTGGGAGCAGCCGCTCACTGCTGCTGGAGGCCGCGCAACTGCGCGCCGCCACTGGGAAGTGGCGTGAGGCCGCGGAGGCGTGGCGCGAGACGATGCGGGATCAGGCGTATTTCGAATCCGCCGCTGTCTTTTCGCTGCAGCCCGCACCGCCGGAAGTGCGGGAGATGATCCGCACCGAACTCCGTGTGCGCGACGCGCCGATTGGCGCGGCGCAGGCGCTCGCGTTCCTCGAACTCGGCTGGGGCTCGCCGCG
The DNA here is from genome assembly GCA_043736095.1 of Gemmatimonas sp. Lineage (GTDB taxonomy): Bacteria > Gemmatimonadota > Gemmatimonadetes > Gemmatimonadales > Gemmatimonadaceae > Pseudogemmatithrix. The sequence goes on along the minus strand of JAYTDH010000151.1, from coordinate 14,018 downwards.
AGCGGGATGGCAGGTGCTCTCCGCGCTCACGCCCAGCGATACGACTATCGCGGTGTGGAGCGCGTTCGCCGAGGAGGCCGAGCGGGCCCAAGCGTGGACCGCCGAGCGCGATGCGCTGGTGGCAATTCACACGGCGCGGCGCGATCCGGCAATCGCCCAGCGAGGTGCGGCCGCCGCACTTCGCGCGGGCGATGCTGAGAGCGCGCTGAGGCTCGCGCGCGCCGCGTACCGTCCGAGCGAAGCGGGACCGCGCCCCGAAGTGTTGTCAATCGAGCTCGAAGCGCTCGCTCGTCTCGGACGTGGCGCCGATGCGGAGCGCGCACTGGCGGCCGCGGGACTGAGTGAGGCTGTCGCACGGAGCTATGCGCGGACGATTGCCTGGGCCTGGGTGCGCGGCGGGGACGTCGCCAGGGCTCGCGCGGCGCTGGCCAACGCTCCGCTCGATGCCGAGGATGCGGTCGCGGGATGGCTGGCGCTCTTCGATGGCGATTTCGCCGTTGCACGACGCGCGCTCCGCCAAGGGGACGCGAGTGCCCCGCAGACGCTTGCGGCCTTGGCGCTGTTGTCGCGCACGGCGGCCGCACGCAATGCGACCATCGGGCGCGCCTTCCTCCAACTCGCGCGCAACGACTCCGCGGGCGCGGCGCAGGAGTTCGAACGCGCGGCCGCGGAGTTGAGCGATGCCGCGCCACTGTTGCTGACGATGGCGGCCCGTGTCGAGACCGCGCGTGGCATCGATGCGCGGGCCCTCCCGCTCTGGACGCGGGTGGCGACGGACTTCGCCACCGCTCCAGAAGCGCCGGAGGCGCGATTCGAGTGGGGGCGCGCCCTCAAACGCCGTGGCGATCGTCTGGGTGCGCGCGAGCAATTCGAAACGTTGATCCTGACGTATCCCAAGAGTGCGCTCGTGCCGCAGGCGCGACGCGAACTTGAATCGCTCCCAGCCAATCGTGCGGAGAGTGCCCCATGAGATTGTGCGATCGGGCGCTCATCCGGAGCCTGCGTGGCGCCCTGCTGCTCGTGTGCTGCGCCGTGCCGCTCCGCGCGCAGCACCTCTTGCTCCCGATGGACGATGTGCAGGCCAATCATCTCAAGGCCTACGGCATCACCTTCGCCGCACTCACGGACGGCGTGCGCAGTGAATGGCTGCTGAACTACCGTGGTGGGAGTTTTCTGCTCCCTGATCTCCCGGGACTGCGCCGCTCTGCAAGTCTCGCGGGCGTCACCTTCGAACCGGTCGATGGTACGGCGCTCGCCGAGATTCGTCGCACGATTGCTGAGGGGAACATGGATGCGGTGCCGCTGGAAAAGGCACCGAAGATTGCCGTCTACTCGCCGCCGCAGTCGATGCCGTGGGATGATGCGGTGACACTCGCGCTTGGCTACGCGGGGATTCCGTACACGACGATCTGGGATGAGGATGTCCTCTCCACGGATCTCTCGCAGTACGACTGGATTCATCTGCATCACGAGGATTTTACTGGGCAGCAGCACAAACTTTACTTGGGATTTCGTGATGCGCCCTGGTTTGTGCAGGCGCGCGAACGCGATCTCGCAATGGCGCGCAAACATGGGTTGGCGGATGTCCCAACGCTAAAGAAGTCCGTTGCGGACCGTCTCCGTGGGTTCGTCGAGCGCGGCGGATTCCTCTTCGCTATGTGCGGCGCCACCGAGACGATTGAGCTCGCCATCGCCGCGCTCGGTGTGGACATCGCGGGGCAGCAGACCGATGGCACGGCGATGGATCCCGATGCGCAGGCGAAGCTCGATTGGCGCCGCACCTTTGCGTTTCAGGACGCGCGTCTGGAGCTTGGTGGTGGAGTGAACGCGATGAGCGATATCGACGGCCATCAGGTGAACGTGCCCTCGAGGAGACAACCGCTTGGCACATTCACCTTATTTGGTTTCTCGGCGAAGTTCGATCCCGTTGCCACGATGCTCGTCCAGGATCATCGCGCCGTGCTTCGCGACTACTACGGCGTGACCACCTCCTTTACGCGGCGCGATCTGAAGCCCGGAATCACCGTGCTCGCACACGAGGAAGGCGCCCCGTGGGTGAAGTACATCCATGGCGCGTATGGACAGGGGAGCTTCACCTTCCTCGGCGGTCATGATCCGGAGGATCCGCAGCACAGCATCGGTGCGCCGCCGACTGATCTCGCATTGCATCCCAATTCGCCCGGCTACCGGTTGATTCTCAATAACGTGCTCTTCCCAGCGGCCAAGAAGAAGCCGCTCAAGACGTGAGCCGTGATGAGCGTCGTGAGCCATCATGAGCCGTAAGCGCACCGCGGGCGAGCCGACGGTCACCAAGGACGCGCACGGCGAGACGGGGCGACTCGTGGCCGGCGCGGCTGCCGCGATCCGCTCGGCCATCCGGCTATCGGGCGGGCGCGAGGTGTGCTTCGTGTGCACGGTGAACGACGCCGGCGTCGTCCAGACGGCGCGCGTCGCGGCACGCGGGGACGTGGCGAGCGTCCTCGCGTTGCCCGGCTTCGCGAATCGGGGCGAGCTGTTGGTACACAATCATCCGAGTGGTTCGCTCGAGCCGTCCGATGCCGATCTCGCAGTCGCGGCCAAGATGCACGACGATGGGATCGGCTTCGCGATTACCGACAACGAGGCCGGACGACTCTACGTGGTGGTCGAAGTGCCGCGCGCGCCGGCGGCCGTGAGTCTCGATCCTGGGGATGTTGCCGACGCGCTTGGTCCCGATGGGCCGATTGCCCAGCGACTTGGTCGCTACGAGGATCGACCGAGTCAACGAGAGATGGCGCGCCTGATTGCACAGCTCTTCTCGCGCGGCGGCGTGGGGCTGATTGAGGCAGGCACGGGCGTGGGCAAGTCGCTCGGGTATCTCGTGCCCGCCTTGCGGTGGGCGGCGGCGAGTGGCGAGCGAACGGTCGTCTCCACCAATACGATCACGCTGCAAGAGCAGCTCACGAGCAAAGATCTCCCGTTTCTAAAGCTCGCGCTGCACAATCAGCCCGTGCGGTTCGCGCTCTTGAAGGGATGGAAGAACTATCTCTGCCTGCAGCGTCTTGAGCAGGCGCGGCTTCAGGCGCCGCTTTTGTTCGAGGACGATGCGTCGGTGGATCTCGCGATGCTCGAGGAGTGGGCGGAAAAGACGCTCGATGGATCGCTCGCCGATCTCCCAATCCAGCCGCGGAGCGAAGTGTGGGATGAGGTCGCGGCCGAAGGCGATCTCTGCACGCGCCTAAAGTGTCCGCACTTCGAACCCTGTTTCGTCTTCAAGGCGCGCCGTGCAGCCGCGCAGGCCGATGTGGTGGTGGTGAATCACCACCTACTGATGGCAGACATCGCGGTGCGTCGTGCCTCGGGGCGTTGGGACGAAGCCGCGGTGCTTCCCGCGTACAAGCGATTAGTGATTGACGAGGGCCATCACCTTGAGGATGCCGCCGCCGCGCACTTGGGACAAAACGTCTCGCGTCGCGGACTCGAGCGGCTCTTCTCGCGCCTCGAACGTCGCGGCAAGGGACTCCTTCCCGCCCTAGAGCGCAAGCTCGAACGGGGGACGGACCTCTTGAGCGCCGCAAGTCTCGACCTCGTACGCGCCCGCCTCTTTCCCTCACTGCGCATCGCGCGCGAGAAGAGCGCGCTGCTCTGCGATCTCCTCGCCGAGTGGATGCGCGGTCGGAGCGATACCATCGTGCGGCTCACGGACAGCTTCGAGGAGGAACCGGTGTGGCAGGCCGGACTCACCGTGGCGCTTGATGACCTCCTCGCCGAAGTGGAACTCCTCGGCGATGGGCTTCGGATGGTTCGTGATCGACTTGAGAGCGACGAGCAGCGCGCTGAGGAACTCGCGCCGTTGCTCAATGAAGTGCGCGGCGTAACGCGCCGATTGCAGGCGTCGAGCGATGCCCTGCGTGCGGCGTTGCGACCGGGCCGCGATGGCGCGCCGCGGGTGCGCTGGCTCGAGTTGCGTGGCGGTGAGCGCAACATCGGCGCGACGGCGGTGCCGATCGACCTCGCACCAATTCTCCGCGAAGATCTTTTTCGGCGCGTCGAGACGGCGATCGTGACGAGTGCAACGCTCTCGGTCGGCGATGGCTTCGACTTCATCACGAAGCGACTCGGGCTCGACGACGAAGAACTCGAACCACTCACCGCGTCGTTGGCATCGCCTTTTGACTATCCGCGCCAGGCGATGCTTTTGATCCCGAGTGATTTTCCGCCCCCGAACACCGAAGGCGCAAGCCACTTCAAACGGACGCTGGACGCCTGTATTGATCTCGTGGCAGCGGCAAAGGGCGGGGTCTTCCTCCTCTTTACGAGCCATCGCGACGTGAAGGAGGCGGCGCGAATCCTTCGCGAGAAGGGGATTGAGGGCCAACATCCACTCCTCGTGCACGGCGAGGCCCCGCGAGATGAGCTGCTGCGCCGCTTCCGCGAACATGGCGATGCGGTGCTCGTGGGCACGGCGAGCTTCTGGGAAGGGGTGGATGTCCCTGGCCGGGCGCTCCGCGGGATGGTGATCGGCAAGATCCCCTTCCGTGTCCCCACCGAGCCGATGACTGCGGCGCAGTGCGAGGCAATCGAGGCCGCCGGCGGCGACGCGTTCCGGGATTACATGATTCCCCACGCGGCACTTCGGCTCAAACAGGGCTTTGGGAGACTCATCCGCACCGCGACCGATCGTGGCGCGGTCATCATCTGTGATCCACGGGTTGTCACCAAGTCCTACGGGCGCCGCCTGACGGAGGGCTTGCCGCCAGCCACACGACTTCAGGGACCATGGGCGATGCTTCGCGAGGAGTTGAAGGCCTTCTACGCGGCTGATCCGGGAGTGTTTTGATGCAAAACGAACGAAGCATTCCTCCCGCGACAGGGTAAATTGTCGGAATGACCCGCCCCTCAAAGATCGTCTGTGCTGGCCGCAACTACCGCGAGCACGCCAAGGAACTCGGCAACGATGTGCCAACGGTTCCTCTCATCTTCCTCAAGCCGTCGTCGACGGTCATCGCGAGCGGCGATACCATTGTGCTCCCACGAGACGCGGGACGCGTCGACTTCGAGGGCGAGATTGGCGTGGTCATCGGGCGCACGCTTAAGAAGGTCACCGCCGCTGAGGCCGCCGCGGCAGTGCGCGGTATCGTGGCGGTGAACGACGTCAGTGCTCGCGAGTGGCAGAAGAATGACGGGCAGTGGTGGCGCGCCAAAGGCTCTGACACCTTCTGCCCGATTGGGCCAGAGAAGAGCGGGGCGGTGGACCTCACAGATCTCACGGTCGTGACGCGAGTGAATGGCGAGGAATGTCAGCGAGGGTCGTCGAGCGAGATGGTTTTCCCCATCGCTGATCTGATCGCCTACATCTCCACCGTGATGACACTCGAGCCCGGCGATGTAGTCGCCACAGGAACGCCGGCCGGCGTGAAGGCGCTCGCGCCTGGTGATATCGTGGAAGTCGAGATTGTTGGCTGGAGCCTCGTGACGAATCCCGTCGCGGCCGACGCGTAGTCGCGAGCACACCCGTGGCCCGAAAGCGCATTTCACTGCTGCCCATGCGGCGCTCGGGGGATCCCCGAGCGTCGGCGGCGGCGTTCGTCGCGCAGATCGTACTGCTCGCAATCGTGGTGCCCGCCTTCCTCGTGCCCGTGGCGCTCGACTACATGCGCGATGACGCGGGGCGCGCCATCGTGCCGGAGCGGATCAGTTTTGAGGTGATGTTGCCGATGAATCGGCCTGAGCAACGCGAGCCCGCGCGCGCCGGTGGTGACGGCCGGCCGGTGAGCGCGGAGCCACCGACGACCCCGCCGCCAATCATCGCGCCGTCCACGGTGCCGAGCGCGGTTCCTTCGGCCCCCGCCGCTCCACGCGAGACGACGGGGGGCTCTGGCCCGCTCATTGGTGGCGGTGGCGTTCTTCAGGGCATCCAGCCGAGCTTCAATGATCAGCGGCTCTGGGTGAAGCACAGTGACCTCGTCGTCTCACCAATCGTGCCGCTCACGCGCGCCGATAGTCTGCGCCAGGTGCTCGCCGAGCGCATCGTCGCAGTCGAAGACTCGCTCGCGGCGATGATTCCCGAGGGCCAACGTCGTCCCGGCGACTGGACCTTTAATCTTGGCGGGAAAAAGTACGGCGTCGATCAAGGGATGATTCGACTCGGCAACTTCCGTCTGCCGACCGCCGCACTCGCGATGTTACCGATGAACGTGCAGGCAAATCCGATTGCGATGGAACGGGCCCGGCGCCTCGATGCCATGCGCTCGGAAATTCAATTTCAGGCGCAGCGCGCGATGCGCGATGACGAGTTCTACGCGGCCGTGCGCGCACTCCGCGAACGAAAGGAACGCGAGCGTCGCGCGCGCGAAGAAGCCGCGCGCCCCACGACCCCTCCCAACACGCCTTCGCTCTCTCGGTAGCGATCACCCGTTCGCGTCTTGCTCTGCGTCGTCTGGGCGCGGTGCCGTGAGTCGCAACACCGCGCCGAGGGGGCCGAGCACACGGAAGTCATCGCCGTCGCCGAGCACGAGGTCCTTCGCGTCGTCGGAGGGGGCGATCAGGCGAATCGTCGTGCCGCGACGCTCAATGGAGCGCACAAGAATGTGATGGCCCACCCGCGCAACAACGGGCGTATCGTCGGGCACGCGTGCACCGGGGATGACGAGCACGAGATCGCCATCGCGCACAGCGAGCATTGGCGCATCCTCGGCATTCGTGCGCACGAGGAACGCGTCGTCGACGGCGAGGAGTGCACGGTCGAGGGTGAGATGCTCCTCGGTGAGTGAACGCCCATCCGAAGTCCACCGCACCACCGGAACGGGCATGGTCCCGACGCCGCCCGCAAAGCCCTCAATCACCACGCCGCGCGATCGTCCCGCGGTGCGCCGGATGTAGCCCTTTGCCGCAAGGGCCGCCATTAGATCCGCGACGGTGCGCGTGGAGGGAATCCGGAAATGTCGCGCGATCTCGCGCACGCTCGGCTGAAAGCTGTGCGTGGCGAGATAGTCAATCAGGAAATGCCAGAGCTTGCGCTCGACCGCCGTGAGAGGAGCGCGCGGAGCATCCACGTCAGGCGCCCGCGATCATCCCCTGCAGGTGGGCTTCGGCGCGCGCGATGCGCGAGAGGGTGCGCTCACGACCAAGCATCACCATCACATCAAAGATCCCCGGCGACACGGTGAGCCCCGTGAGGGCCACACGCAGTGGCTGGAAGATCTTTCCCCCACCAACGCCCAGCGTCTCGGCGAGTTGGCGCAGCGCGTCTTCCATCGGCGCAGGCGTGAAGTCGCCCAACGTCGTGAGCGTCTCGCGGGTCGCGGCGAGCAACGGGAGTACCGCGGCGACGTCCTTCCACTGCTTCGCGACCGCATCGGGATCGTACGTGATGTCATCGCGGAAGTAGGGCTGCGCCTGACGCACGATGTCGTCCACGAGGCGCGAGCGCACGCGGAGGAGTTCAAGCAGTTGCCAATACCAGTCCTTCTTGGCGGCGAGCTCCTCGGCGGTCGCGAGTCCTGCCGCGATAATCGCCGGCGTCACGCGCGGCTCGAGTTCAGCGAGCGGAATCTTCGAGAGATGCTGGCCATTCATCCACTCGAGCTTCTGCGGATCAAAGACCGCCGCCTTCTTGAGCAAATGATCCTCGGTGAACGCCGTGATGAGCTCGTCTAGCGTCATCACCTCGTTGAACTCGCCTCCCGGCGACCAGCCGAGGAGCGCGAGGAAGTTCACCATTGCCTGCGGGAGGATGCCCAAGTGCTGGTAGTCGCCGACGGCGGTCGCGCCGTGGCGCTTCGAGAGCTTCTTGCCGTCGGTGCCGTGGATCATCGGGAGATGTCCGAACTGCGGCAACTCCGCGCCGAGTGCTCGGTAGAGCAATATCTGCTTCGGCGTGTTCGAGATGTGGTCATCGCCACGCATCACGAGCGTCACGCGCATGGCGATGTCGTCGGACACGACAGCGTGATTGTAGATCGGCGTCGCGTCCGAACGAAGGATGACGAAATCCTCGATGTCCTTGTTCGGGAACGAGATTCGATCGTGCACGAGATCGGTCCACGCAGTCTCGCCGTCCGGCACGCGGAAGCGGAGCACGAATGGCATCCCCGCGGCGACGCGGCGCTCAACCTCTGCTGCGGGCAGATGGTCGCAACGACGATCGTACCTGAAGGCATCCTTGCGTGCGGCGGCCTCGGCGCGACGCACCTCGAGCTCCTCGCTCGTGCAGAAGCAGCGATAGACGTGGCCGTTCTCCAGCATCTTCTGCGCGTCCGCGCGATGCCGCTCGAGATTCGCGCCTTGGAACACGACCTCCTCGTCCCAATCGAGGCCGAGCCAGGTGAGGCCCTCGAAGATCGCGCGCGTGGAATCGTCCGTCGAGCGCGCTTTGTCCGTGTCCTCAATGCGGAGCAGGAACTTGCCTCCGGTCTTTCGCGCGAGGAGCCAGTTGAAGAGCGCCGTGCGTGCGCCTCCCACGTGCAGGTATCCGGTGGGGGAGGGGGCGAAACGGAGGCGCGGCGGTGTGGTCATCAGCTCAATGGGTCGACGAAATGGAAACGGGCCCAACCGGACTGGCCGGCGGGCCCGCAACACGGAGACGGAGAGATTCGAACTCTCGATACAGGTTTAACCCCGTATAACGGTTTAGCAAACCGCCGCCTTCAGCCTCTCGGCCACGTCTCCCCTCGGCTGTTCCCCGAGAAGCAAGAAATCTCGCGGGTCGGCGCGGGTGAATCAAGTTGAACAGCGGGGAAATTAGCGGAGGGTACAGGATTCGAACCTGTAAGTCCTTGCGGACGACGGTTTTCAAGACCGTTGCAATAGCCGTTCTGCCAACCCTCCAGGGCGGCAGCACTCACGTGCCGACCGCGGGGTGAAAACTCATCGGTCGAGGCGAACGCCGCAACAGCTCCGAGACAATTGGCTGCGTAGCGGGGCCACTTAGGCGCGGATGTGCACCGCCGTGCCCCACGGATCGCGCACGGTCCCACCATTGGACGTGCGCTCTGCCGCCGACCACTGCTGCTCCACACTCGCGAGCACGGCCTCCACGTCGTCGGCACTCGGGAGGATGATCTCCCACGCGATGAGCCTCGCTTCATCCGCGGTCGCGGGCGACGCACCCGCCGCCCACGTGTTGACTCCGAGGTGATGATGGTATCCGCCGGCGGAGAGAAAGAGTGCCCCGGGATAGCTCCAGACGATCTTGTCGAATCCGAGTGCCTGATGATAGAACGCCTCGGCGCGCGCGAGCTCACCGACGTGCAGATGGAGGTGGCCCATGACCGTTCCGGCGGGCATCCCACTCCACGTGGTGTCGCCAGCCGCGCGCGTCAGATCACGCAGGTCAAGCGGGGCCGTCGCCATCGTGAGCTGGCGGTCTTCGGTAGGCTGCCAGGCGTCACGTGGACGGTCGACGTAGATCTCGATTCCGAGTCCATCGGGGTCGGTGAGGTAGAGCGCCTCGCTCACGAGGTGGTCCGAGGCCCCCGCGCGCACGCCGATGGCGGCGAGATGGTTGATGAGGCGACCCATCGCGGCGCGATCAGGGAGGAGGATGGCGAAGTGGAAGAGCCCGAGCCGTCCGCGTGGCGGAACGGTCTTCGTTCCGGGCACGTGGTGAAGCTCCACGAGCGGCGTGCCATCCGCCGTGCCGAGGAGGGCCTCGGTGGCGTCCTGCGAGAGCACGCGAAGTCCGAGAACCTCCGTGTAAAACGAAAGAGCGCGCGCCAGCGCCGTGACTTGCAGGCGCACGCGTCCGAGCCGGAGTGCGGCAGGGAGCCGATAGCCGCTCGGCGCGATTCCGTACGGCGGCATCACAATGTTCACGCGCTTCGACGCGCGCGTATCGCGTCGACCGAGTAGGCTCCGGGACCGGCGATCGCCAGCGCGAGCGCGATAGTCCCGAGGATGGTGACCATCTCCACGCCCTTAGGTGCGAAGAATCCGTTGGCCATGTGTACAAAGAAGAATGCGCCGGCCATGTCGGCGGCGATGAGGAGCGCGACGATCGGCGTGAACGCGCCGATGACCAGCGCGAAGCCGCCGATGAGTTCGACACCGGTCACGACGGGAGCCGTGACGGTCGCGAACGGGATTCCCATGCTCTCAAAGCTGCCGGTGACGCCGGCGATGCCGTAGCTGAAGGCCTTCTGCGCGCCATGCGCCATGAAGACGAGACCGGTGACTACGCGGAGCAGTGCGAGCGCTGAATCGGTACGAGTGGCGGACATTGGATGAAACTCCGGTACGATGAGAGGTTAGAGGCACGCGCGCACTCGCGCGAGCAGGTCGATCAGCGTGCGCACGTCGGCTTCATTGAGCAACGCGAAATGCGCGTGGTGCAGGTCCAGCATTGGCGCGTCGAGCTCGTCGAGGAGCACAAGTCCGGCGTCCGTGATGCGGGTGGTGACGAATCGGCGATCTGCGGTGCCGCGACTCCGCACGATCAGGCCACTCTCCTCCAACCGATCGAGCAAGCGGGTGGCATCGGGGACCTTGGCGATCATGCGCTCCATCACCTCCGCGCGGCAGAGCCCATCGGTGCCGGCGCGGCGGAGGATTCGCAACACGTTGTACTGCGTGACGGTGATCTCGCGGGACTTTAGGAACTCCGCAATCGCGTGATCGAGCAGGGCCGACGTCCGGCTCACGCTGATGGCGGCCTCTTGGGCGATGCTTCCGAAGGGCTTGGCCTGGCGGAGTTCTTCGCGGAGAGAGGTGGGCATGCGGGGATAATGCGTGTTATAACACGCAATGTCAAGGCCCGCATCTTCACAGATACGCGCCCGTCGAGAAGGCCGGCGAGTAGGCCGGCGAGTAGGCCGGCGAGCAGGCCGGCGAGTAGGCCGTCGAGTAGGCCGTCGAGAAAGTCGGCGCGTAAGTCGGCGCGTAAGTCGGCGCGTAGTTCGGCGACGGCCGTGCTAACTTCGAGCGATGATCAAGCCGCCGAGAGAGGCCGAACCCGCGCTCGCCGCAATTCGCGCCGCCGGCGGGGATGAACTGCTGCACGCGATGCTCTCCGCCTTCGCGGGGTTCGCTGGTGTCCAACTCGCCTGGATTGAGCGCCAGTTCGCGTTGCGCCAGTTCGATGGCGTGGCCGACGCTGCACGCGCCCTTCGCATGAGCGCGGCGCAAGTCGGAGCCCTAGGTATGGCGCACGCATGCGAGCGCGTTGAGCTCGCCGGCGCCGGACAGGACGCCGCGGGCGTGGCCGAGACAATCGAGGCCCTCGCCGCGGAGCTCACCGCGGCAAGGGCCTGGATTGTTTCGTGAGGCAGACTAACACGGCTCATCCCTCATCCGCCTCACACGGCTAATCAGCCTTAGCGCGGAATGCGCACCGGTACACTTGTGTCGCCGCGCGGGACGGGGACTTGTTCTGGGCGGAGTTGCGCGAAGATGTCGCCGAAGTTCGTGGCCAACGCTACCTGTCGCGCGGTCTCGAGAATCGAGTCCGACTTCGCCAACTGGCCAGTGCGCGCGAGCGCATCTGAGGTGACGATGCCCGTGTTGAAAATCAGGAAGGGGATGCCTTTGGACGGATCGTCGACCCAGTCGCCGCGACGGATGAGTGAAGCCGGTGCCCTGAACTCGTCCCACAGCGCGACCGAACGGGCGACGTCGACGTAGCCCTCACCCGGCACCATCACGATGTTTGGTCCGACGACCACGGGGCGCGGGTAAATCTTCTGCGAGTGCCCCTGCGTGACCGCGTAGTTCCGGAGGCCGAGTTCTTCCACCAGACTTCCTGCGGTGCGACTGAAGTGCACGACGCGCGTGTCGTTATCGAGGATCATCCGCAGGACGAGGATGTCCGCCCGCGTGAGCCCCCGCGGCTGGATTGTCGCCTCGAGTTCGCCCTTTTTGAAGAGCTGCGGGCGCGTGAGCTCCTGATACAGCGGGAGTCGATCGGCTTCATCCAACGTCATGTTGAGGACCGACCCCGTGGGCTTGGTCCACTCCTGATCGCGAAAGGCCGCGGGGCCCGCCTCTTTGTCGTACTCAAACACTTCCCGACGAATCAATTGCCGTGTGTACCACTCGGTGTTGAGGAGTGAAGTGTTGGCAATCGTCACGTCCTTGCGGACGCCGAGGACTTCCTGCGCATACCAGAGCGGGAAGGTGTCGTTATCGCCGACGGTGACGAGCACGCCATACGGCTCGACCGAGTTCAGCATGTCGATGGCGAAATCGGCGGTATCCGTCTGTCCGCGCCGCGACGATGCGTTCCAGTTACCGGCCATCGGGATAAACGCAATCAGGAGGATCGGCGCCGCCATCAACCAGGCGCGACGCGTTGGCAGATCATAGCTGTCCTTCCCAACGGTGACGCGCTTGCGGCCGAAGAGCACGGCGATCGACTCCCACACATACACGAGCCCGAGCGCGGCCCACACGCTCCATGCGGAGAAGCTCCAGAGATAGAAGTAGTCGCGGTCTCGCACCTCGCGTTCGACCATCCGGCCGAGCGCGGGGTCCTGCGACGCGCCGTACTTGAAGTTCAGGTAATAAATCAGTCCGAGCGTCAGCGTCAGCATCAGCGGACCGAAGAACGCGAAACTTCGCGGATCGCGCCGGTAGTGAACCCAGCCGCCGAGAAGTCCGAGCAACAGGAAGATCGCCGCGAGCCCGCCTTGGAGCCCCGGGTTCTCCTGCTTGTGATCGCGTAGCCACTGCCACTTGAAGTAGAGCCACCACATGCCGATCTGCGCCTGGAACGGCGCCATGCGTTCGGTCACATCGGGCTTCCCGTACTGGCCGCGATTGAAGTTGTACATGAACGCGTCGTACGTGCCCTTCGAGAAGGTGCACGACACTTCGAGCCCCTGACGACAGGCCGTCGGCTCCCCTTCGTTGATCGGCGGATTGAACGCCGCGCGGATTGGCTGCGTCGCGAACGACGACCCGCCGAGCACGAGGGCGAAAATCGAGACGAGAATCAGCTTCCACTTGAGAATCGTCGCCGGCTTCCGGAGAAGCACGGCGATGCCGGCCGCCGGTAGCACAAGCAGGCCAGCCATGTGATTCGCATAGCCCAAGCCGGCAAGATACGCGACCAAGATGAGAATCTTGTCGGCCTTCGGCGAATCGGGCTCGTCGCACCAACGGACAATCAACCACGAGCAGATCGCGAGAAAGGCGAGCGACACGGTGTAGACCTTCTCATTCACGACGGAGTTGCTCCAGACGGTGAATGCGGTGGCGCCAATCAAGACGGCGAGCGAGCCGCCGACGATGCGCTGCCACCGGTGCTCCAGCCACCCCACGAGCACGCGCTCAGTCACGAGGAACCACATGCCCGCCGAGATCGAACTCGAGAGTGCGGCCAGGAGGTTCACGCGCATCGCGATAGTAGGCGCGATCGGCAGAATCGTGAAGACGCGCCCGATCAGCACGAAGAACGGATTCCCAGGCGGATGCGGCAGGCCGAGGGTGTATGCCGCCGCGATGTACTCGCTCGTGTCCCACATCGCGGTCTCGGGGGAGAGCGTGAAGAGGTAGAGCAGGAAGGTCAGCCCAGCCGCGATGGCAGCGGCGAAGTAGGACGGGCGGTAGTCGAGGTCGGAGGACATCTGGGACAGTAGGAGTGTGGAAAGTCTAAAACTACTAACTGGGGTGGGGAGTTGTTAGTTGTAAGTCGTAAGTGGGACTGCACTTGCAACTACCTCACGACTCACGAGCGTCAACTGCGGTTCTAATGCCTGAACGTCCGCTGACCCGTGAAGACCATCGCGATTCCGTGTTCATCTGCCGCGGCAATCACCTCGTCGTCACGCACGGAGCCCCCGGGTTGAACAATCGCTCGTACCCCCGCCTGCGCCGCTTGGTCTACCCCATCACGGAAGGGAAAGAACGCATCGCTCCCGAGGGCCGCGCCCACGGTGTCGTGTGCCGCCACGCGCGCCTTGTGGACCGCGAGGAACGCGGCGTCTACGCGCGACATCTGGCCCGCGCCGATTCCGATCGTCGCGCCGTCGCGGGCGAGCACAATCGCGTTCGATTTCACACTCGCCACCGCGCGCCACGCAAAGAGCAGATCCTTGAGTTCC
>JAYTDH010000150.1:0-48866 GCA_043736095.1 Gemmatimonas sp. | reverse complement strand
GTGAGCGAGCTCGCCGAACATGTAGGATCGAGCTTCCGGCTTCCTGTCGCACGCTTCGATCAGATCGAGGCGAGCGCGATTGCGGCACTTAGTGCCGCGTTCGCGCGCAAACACAACGTGTGCCCGCTCCGGGCGAGCGCCGAGGAACTCGTGGTCGCCTGCGCTGATCCAACAGACCGTGAGTTGGAGGGACTACTGCGAGCCGAGACGTCGCGGGCGATTCGGTTTGAGATTGCCGCGCCCCAGGCGATTCGCGGGGCACTCGAGTGGTGGTACCGCGAGGCGCAGTAGGAACTGTGCGCAAATAGGTGCGCACATAGTGCGCGAAACGCGCTAGGGAAAACGGCTCCGGCCCCAGAACCCGTCGGGCGTGCGTAGCAGGGAATCGAGCCCCGTACGCCGGATGGCCGCATCGGCCTCGCGTTGCGCGCCATTGAGCACGTCGGTCTCGTTCACCGAGAGCACCACGCGATCGCGCATCAGGACGCGCCCGTTCACGAGCACCGTCGTGACGTCATTGCCGTTGGCGAAGTAGGCCACGCGATACAGCGGCATGTTCATTGGCACCATGTGCGGTCGGAACCAATCGATCAGGATGACGTCGGCCTTCTTCCCCGCCTCCAACGAGCCGATCTCCTTCTCTAGCCCGAGGGCACGTGCCGCGTCGATGGTCACCATCTCCAGCACCTTGCCCGGCGGCAGCACCTTCGTGTCGCGCCAGTAGAAGCGATGATAGTGCATCGCTTGGAACATGTGGCGGAACATGTCGTAGCTACGATCGGGTGCGACACCGTCGGAGCCAAGCATCACCGTGACGCCGGCGTCGAGGAGTTCGACGAGTTGGAAGCGACGACGGATCGCCGCATTCGCGCTCGGGTTGTGCACGATCTTGGTGCCGGTGGATGCGAGAAGCTGGATCTCCTCCGGCGTGAATTCCGTTGCATGCGAGAGGATTGCATCGGGCCCGAGGAGACCGAGTTCGTTGGCGAACTGCACCGTACCAGTGGTGTGTCCATCCTGCGCGAAGAGGAGACCGTAGAGCTTGGAAAGCGCGCGCGTCGCCGTCGCCTGCTCACGGATCTCCTGCAACTGCACGGGAGTCATCGGCCGCTCGATCGGATCGACCGTGGGGAACATCATCGCGATATGGAGGCGCCCTTCGCCCGCGCCGTTCCATTTCTTGATCAGCTCCTCCGAGACCGCGAGCTGTTGCGCGAACGGGATTTGTACCTCGACACTCGAGTCGCCATTCCACTCGGTGTACGTCTTGGGGAATGGTGGACGACGCGGACCAACAGCGAGGAAATAGCGCAGCCCAACTTCATTCGTGGCCTGCATGTACGCATCGCCGTACTTCACGCTGTCGGTGCGGACGATCATATCGCCGCCGCCGAAGAAGCTGAGCGCGGTCGTCACACCAAAGCGTACGCGCTCCACCCCCGTGAGCAGGGCCTCCGCTCGCCAGAACTCGGGAGTCGAGCCGCGCGCATAGATCGCCTCGGTCGCCGGATACCATTCACCGGTATCCATGCCCATCGATTTCACGAGTCCGTGACCGGCGTGACCGTGGCCGTCGATAAGCCCCGGCATCACAATCTTCTTTCGCGCGTCGATTGTTTCGCGCGCCGCGTACCGCGCCACGATCTCACTCGTCGGGCCGACTGCGACAATCCGGTCCGCCCTGATGGCTACCGCGCCGTCTTCGATGACGCGACGCGTTGAGTCCATCGTGATGACTGTGCCGCCGGTGATGAGGATGTCCACCGGTTCACGGTCCGAGGCAACACCGCCGCAGGCAGCGGCGAGGCCAGCGAGCGAGAAGGCAATCACGGAGACGACAGAACGAATAGTCACGGAGGTCATTGAGTTGTGTGAAGTAATCGGAGAACGTAGCGCGCATTTCGCATCCCGGGCCCGTCCGCTCATCCGCGCCATCCACGCGGTGCCGCTGTCCGCGCTAAATCATTCCCCCGCCGCCGCACGCATCGCCGCGACCCCCGCCGCCTCGCCCATCACAATCAGCGTACACCCGGCCTCAACGCGGTGGGACTCGGGCGGATTGTACACAACAGCTCCCTCGCTCGGGTGGACCGCCAGCAGCATCAGATTTGCATACCGCCGCGGCGCAATCTCGTGAAGTGACTGCCCGACGAACGCCGAGCGCTTCGCAATCGTGATATCCTCGATCCGCACCGAACGATCGTGCGCGCGGAGCATATGATCGAGAAAGTTCACGGCCGTCGGCCGCACCAGCTCGCTCGCGAGGCGCATGCCGCCGATCATCGCGGGCGAGACCACGCCGTCGGCACCTGCGCCACGGAGACGCTCGCGCGCACGCTCATCGGTCGCGCGCGCGACAACGCGGATCGATGGACTCAGCTGGCGTGCCACCACGGTCCCGACGAGCGCATCCTT
This sequence comes from Gemmatimonas sp., assembly GCA_043736095.1. Classification (GTDB taxonomy): domain Bacteria; phylum Gemmatimonadota; class Gemmatimonadetes; order Gemmatimonadales; family Gemmatimonadaceae; genus Pseudogemmatithrix. The sequence continues at coordinate 46,451 of JAYTDH010000150.1, read as the reverse complement.
GTCGGAGTCCACGCAGAGGACAATTCCTGCGGCCCGCGTGATCCCCGCCTTGAGCAGCACTGCATCGTCGGTGAAGTCGCCACGCAGCAACGGCACTTCGGGATGCTCCGCCTCGATCTTGATCGCGTTGGCCTCGTCGCCCTCGACGACGACCACCTCGCGCCGAGTCTGGAGAAGTTCGGCCAGCACGGCAATTCCCGTCTGCCCCGCGCCGCATACGATGTAATGCCCCGACATCGCTTCGATGGCCTTGCGCATCCGCCTCCTCCGAAACTCCTCAGTGAGATCCCCCTCCACGATGAACGCGGTGAGCATCGAGATCGCATAGACGCCGATGGACACACCGAACAGCAGCAACAGGATCGTGAAGAGCGTCACGTCCGGATTGCCATCCACTTGCACAGCTTCGCGAAAGCCGGTCGTGGTCAGGACGTTTGTCGCCATGTAGAGCGCGTCGAGCCACGTGGTCCCAGCCCCACCGAGCACTCGATACCCAAGGACTCCGATGCCCATCAGGGCAACGAGGAGCCCCATGGGGATCGCGATGCGCCTCCAGATGTGTGGCGGGGTGACCAATCGCACTCCTCAAGTGTGCACGCGCATCGACCGACACAAACCACGCGGGTCACCGGGCGAGAAATCGCTCGATGACCCGCGTGTATTCTAGCACCCGCTACCTACGTCCCACCATCAGGCTTCAGGCTACCCGACGCCGAGCGCGACTACTTGTGGAAGTAGATGTTGTCCACATAGATGACCATCGGGTTGTTCGCCACGAAGAGGATCTGCTGGAGCTTGTTCTTGGCGGTCAGCCCGACAAAACTGGCGAGTGGGAGATCGAGCAAGACCCACGTTCCGGTCGCCAACGTCCCCGCCGGATACCTGCCAATCGCCGACGCACCCGAGGCGTCGTTCACGACCTGGATCTCGAGCGTGCGCGACGGGTTCGGCGACCACACATCGAAGTGGACGTGCGTCATCGTCGTGCCATCGATCGCATTGGCCGGCGTCGTGATGCCGAATTCGATGCCGACGAAGTTGAACAGCGAGTACCTCTTAACGTTGCGCGCCCCAATCGCGAACGGATCGGTGAGCGAGCTATTCGCCGCACTCCAGCCCGTCTGCCAGCTCTCCACCACGCGATTCGGGTACGCCGTCGTAAAGAGCGAAATCACGTTCCCCGCCGCCAACGCCGGTGTCGGAGCAATCGTGCTCGGAACCGCGAGCGGCGCCGACACCGTAATCGTCGAGCTCGACGGCACGGGCAGCCCGCCAAGCGTCGCGGTGATCGTCGTGGTGCCCGCCGTCAGGCCGTTGATGACGCCATCGATGCTCACGGTCGCGACCGCCGGATTGCTCGAGGTCAGCGTGTACCAGCGCCACGCCACATCCGTGAGCTTCCCGCCAGTCGGCAGGGCTGGGGTCGTCCAGTTCACCGTGTTGGGCGCCGGATTCATCGTGTACGGCGTGCCGACGGCCACCGTCACCGTGGGCCACGCCACCAGCGCCGCACTCGGCGCCGCAACCTGCCCCACGGGGAGACTTTCGTACTGAATGTCCGCAAACCAGACCGTGTAGTTGTTCGGCCCATCGGCGAAGTGGAAGAGGCCGTTGAAGTTGATCGCCTTGGCAGAATTCGGCAGCGGGACGATGTACTTCACCCAGCCAGTCGTCAGCGCGATGCCGATCGACTCGGCGTTCAGCACGGTGGTGGCGGCGTTGTTGCCCACGCCGACCTTCAGCGTCGCGTTCGCGACCGAACCCTTCGCGTAGAAGGTCAGCGCGTTGAACGCCGAGAGATTCCGCAGACCCGACGACACAAAGGCGCCGCCGGAATAGTTCACCGATCCAATCACTGCCTTCACCGACTTGCGGCCGCTGTACAGCGTGGTCGCGTCGAGAGTGACGTTATTCGTGGCGCCGCCGAAGTCGGCGAAACTCACACCATCGTAGTTGTCTGAGAAGACCACCGCGCTCGTGGAGGGAGGCGCGACCGAGTTGACCGTGATGGCGACATCGTCCGTCTGGCCCGAGGCGTTCAAGGTGATTGTGGCGGTACCCGCTGCAACTGCGGTGACGAGTCCGGTCGCACTCACGGTGGCAACGCCGGCAGCGCTGGAACTGTAGACCAGGCCATCGACGAGCGCCGCGGTGGTCGCAACGCGGTAAATGGCGGTCACGGTCAACTGCTGCGTGGCGCCGACGGCGAGCGACTTCGTGGCGGGCGTGACCTCGATGGACGTCCGCGTGCGGGACTCGGTGGGGCTGTCGGACTCGCAACCGACAAGAAGCATCGCGGTGCTGACCGCGAACGCGACGGCAGATCGGCGGGAGAACAGTGAGAGGCGCATCGGCAAATTCTCAGAAAAAGGACTTTGTTCGGTTTGCGAACAAAGTATCTACTCGACTTGCCCCGTTGTCAATGAATTTCATTTGGGGGCATATTCCGCGGTCGCCCACCACGGCGGTTCCTGGTCCCTTATGGGCCCCCTTTTGGGCCCGTCGGGGCCCTCGCCGAGCCCGTAGGTCCCTCCCTCCCCTCGCCTCAACCGTGCCTTCTCATCCCGCCGTGCTCGCCCAGTACCTGCTTCCCAAGCAGGCGCTCACCGCGCTGGCCGGCCGATTCGCTTCCGCTCGGCTCGGGCGGGTCACGACCGCGGTTATTCGCTGGTTCGCGGCGCGCTATGGCGTCAACATGTCCGAGGCAGCCGAGCCGGACATCTCGCGCTACGCGACCTTCAATGACTTCTTCACGCGAGCCCTGAAGCCGGGCGCGCGCCCCCTCGCGACGGCCGAATTGGTCTGCCCCGTCGACGGCGCCATCAGCCAGTTCGGCTCCATCGCGGGCGATCAGATCTTCCAAGCGAAGGGACATCACTTCTCCACCGCCGCACTTGTGGGGGGAGATGCGACACTCGCCGCCCAGTTCACCGATGGCCACTTCGCGACCATCTACCTGAGCCCCAAGGACTACCACCGGCTGCACATGCCCTGCGGTGGACGCCTGCGCCGAATGATTCATGTGCCCGGCGATCTCTTCTCGGTGAATCCAGTCACCGCCGAGGGCGTCCCCGGGCTCTTCGCCCGCAACGAGCGCGTGGTGTGCGTCTTCGATGGCGCGCACGGGCCATTCGTACTCGTGCTGGTGGGCGCCACGATTGTTGGGAGCATGGCCACACCCTGGCACGGCGTGGTGAATCCGCCGCGGCCCCGCATCGTCCGCGACTGGCGCTACGATGATCGGTCGATCGCGCTTGAGCAGGGTGACGAGATGGGGCGCTTCCTCCTCGGCTCCACCATCGTCATGCTCTTTCCCGCGGGGCCGCTCGCGTTCAGCGCCGAGTGGGCGCCAGCACGGAGCGTGCGGATGGGCGAGGCGATGGCTCGCTAGCGACTCGGCGCGGCGCGCGTCTGACGCCTTCTTAGCGCGCGTCGAGCCATGCGGTGAGGTCGGCGGCGCTGTGCAGCTCGCCGCACAACAATGCCTGCACCAGATCATGCGCCACGATCGCATTGAACGGACGATCGTAGGTCACGCCGCCAATTGCACCCGGGAGCTTGACGATAAACGGCACGCGCCGATCATCGGGCTCCTGCAGATACGCGGGGCGATACCGCATGATGTGATCAGAGACGAGCACCACGGCGGCGCTGTCCCACTGCCCGGCGCCTTCCATTGAGCGACGAATATCGCCGAGTATTAGGTCGGCCAATGCGAGGTTGCCATAGTACCCATCGGGATCGAAGCGCGTGAGCGTGTACGCGCTGTCTGTCTCGTCCCAGATCCACGGCGTGTGCGGGACGATTACATGCGGCAAAATCAGTCCTTTCCCTCCGGAGCGCGCGGCCGTGACAAGATCGCGTCGCTGCGACTTCACGATGTCGATCTGCCGGATGCGTAACCGCAGATACGGGAGCGGGGCGAGTTGCTGATCGCGCATTGCGCGGCGAAATCCCGTCTGACGCGCGCGGGAACCGACCATGCGCGTGGGATAGGTCGCGCATCCATCGAGCGACGGGAAGATTCGGCAGTATGGGTGATACCATCCCACGACGACCCCCACGCCACCCAACGCTTGCGCATCCGTCAGGAGGTTTGGCGCTTTCGACCACTCCTGCTTCGCGCCTCCGTCAAGCGTGAGAGTGAGTTCACGATTGTTCGCCGCTTCCGAGTCGACAACCGGAAGCCCCGACAGCATCGCCGGCACCAAAATCTTCGTCAGCCGGCCGATCTGTGTGACCTGCGTTGCGTCCACCGACTCGGCGCGCAGACGATCGAGTTCCGGCAGCTTGAGAGATGCGGGTCGCGCATCTATTGCGAGCCGACGGCTCATCGCGTCCATCACAATCAAGACCACGCGCGGCCCCGCGACGCTATCGAGTGGCGCGCCGATTGCCGGTGTGAGCGGGGCGAGCTTCACTGAGGGATTGACCTGCGCGAGGAGGAGCAGGCCGCGTCCGAACGTCACCGCCACGAATGGCGTGAGGATATACACGAGACCCACGGACCCGCGGAGCATCGCGCTGGGCCAGCGCAGTGAGGCGGCCACGATGAGCGACAACGCGATCACGGGCGCCAGCGCATCGAGATACTTTCCGTTCTTCCAGGGGTCGATCACGGTGAATACGCCAGTCGCCAGTTCTGGACCGAGGCCGTTCACCTGCATGGCGATTACCGCGATGAAGCCGATGATCATGGCGATTCGCCCCGCTCGTCCGAAGCGCCGGGCGAGGGTCGCTGCTCCAACGAAGATTACGGCGAGCAGAAGCACGTTAGCCATCACGGCATAGACATCACCGTTGGCCACGCTACTGAAATACGCATCGGTCGTGGAGACCGCGAGAATCTCACCCCAGACGCGGAGATAGACGAGGTTCGCCAGCGACAGCGCAACAGCAACGTCTTTGCTGCGGACTACTGAATGTCGTTCGTCGCTCACCGAACGAAGCGGTGAAGTACGCGTCCCGAGTCACCGACCGGCGCGCTTTGTTCCTCGCGCATCCCGAGGCGCGCGAAGGCCGCACGAAGCTCGTGATCGGTGTAGTGGTCGAAAATGTCCTCGCGCGCCCTCAGCAACCGTTGCACCTGCGGATCGCTCTTCGGCACCCACTCGACAATCACGGTCGTGCCCAGCCGCGCGAGCATCGCTGCAACGCCGTCGAGCGGCACGTTGTTGCCAATGGCCAGATGATGGATGAGCGCGAGCACCGGCACCGCGTCGAACGGACCGCGTCCCGCGAGCGATGGCCACTCGGCGTGATCCCACCCCTGCGCCGCACTCGGATTGGTGAGATCCACGAGGAGCGGATAGATCCCCGTCTCTTGCCCTTCGCTCAATCGACGGAACCCACGCTCCACCGCGACCGGATCGCCATCAGCCGCGACCACGAGCTCCGCGCCAGCGCTGAGTGCCACGCGTGAGTACTCCCCCGCGTTCGCTCCGAGATCCAGCACGCGCTTCGCCCCACTCGCGCGCACGAACTCGGCGACGAGGCCCTGCTTCGAGGTGCGCCCGGCGGTGTCGTGGTTATGCGTTTCCTCGTAGTGCCCCCACTCGGTTCCGGCGGGATGCCAGTCAAGGCCTTCGATCGCGCTCTGCAGATGCGCGATCACGCCCTCAAGTCCACGCTTGGTGACCTTCGCGCGTTGCACGGCGGCGGCCTCTCTGAGTGCCGTCGCATCGGTCGGCGCGTGCCGGGCGATACTGCGCGCGTGCATATGCACGTGCATGAGCATCGCGGGGCTGAGCCACGAACGCCGCGGGAGCAGCGTCGACGCGAGATCGAGCGGCACCCCATCGAGATGCTGCCTGTGCAATCCGCCGAGTCGTACATCGACCATCGACTCCAACGCGAGTGGCGCGAGGAAGTGCTGACAGAACTGGCGGTACGCAACCCACGGCGCCCCGTCGACATAGCACTCGAAGGAGAGCGTGTCGATCAACACCGGGCGCACGCCGCGGAACTGCACATTGAACGCGCTCGCATCCTTGAGCGTCATGCCGTGCGCGAGGGCAAGCGTCTGCACCCGCAATGTGAGGAGCGCGGCGCCCGGCGCTGCCGCTTCGCTGAGTGGACAATCCTCGTGGGGAATCAGCAGCCCTTCCGCGGTCAGCGCGGCGTAGAGCCCGCTACCGATGAGTCGCTCGAAGTGGGGGCGATAGCGCTCCTGAACCTGGTGGAACAGCACTCCATCACGGGTGAAGATGAAGCCACTCGGATTGCGAAACGAACTGCCAATCCGCGCTGCCGCGTCGTTCATCCCTTGATTCGCTTCACGAGTCGCGCCCAGGCCTCGCGCACCGCGAAGCCCGTGCGCTTCATGGTTAGCAACCCGCCGAGCACTCCGGCGATGAGCGCCTGGAGCACAATCGACCCAGAGACGGGGTCGCGATACGCGAAAACGAAATCTGGTCTGTCCACGGAGTGGTGTAACGGGTTCGGACAGAGTATGGACGTCGTGTCACAGAGCCGCAATCAGCCCATTCGGGTAGGTCGACGGGTTGGACGGTGAGTGCCACGAACGAATTGCCTTTCTCACGCACCGGATCGGGTGACGCACCTCTCCCGATTGCGATGTCGCTCGTCGCGACGCAAACTCCGTGCTAAGTATGCCGACCTTCTTTGCGACCCCCAGTGCGTTCGGCACTTGGCTCCGGGCCAATGGTTCGACGGCGCTCGAACTCGTGGTGGGCTTCTACAAGAAAGATTCTGGCTGCCCGAGCATCACGTGGCCTGAATCCGTCGACGAAGCGCTCTGCGTCGGATGGATTGACGGCATTCGTCGGCGCATCGATGCGTCGGCCTATTCTATCCGATTCACGCCGCGGAAGAAGACATCCAGTTGGAGCGCGGTGAACATTGGCCGAGTGCAGGTACTGATCGCCGAAGGACGGATGCGCCCCGCTGGGCTCGCGGCCTTCACCGCCCGGCGCGAGGCCGCATCGGCGATCTATGCATACGAGCAACCGGCCGCGGTCGCGCTTTCGGCGGCCGAGGCGGCGCAGTTCCGCGCGAAGCCGAAAGCCTGGCGATTCTTCGAATCACAGGCGCCGAGCTACCAGAAGCGTATGCTCTGGCAGATTGTCAGCGCGAAGCGGCCGGAGACGCGGGCCAAACGGCTCGCGGCGTTGATCGCCGCGTCGGCCACGGGCGAGCGGTTGTGAAAGCGGACCGGCACCTGCGGGTCTGACCTCGCGCCTGCGTGGACCGGTGGCGTTTTTCCTCTGGCGCTCGCACTTTGGGAGATGCATTCCCTCCAATTCCTTCCGCGGCCGTGCGGCCCGTTGACCCTTCTTCGCCGCGTCGCGTTCGGACTCACGCTCCTGCTGATCGTTGCGGCGCCAGTTGGCCGTGCCGGAGCGCAGCGCGCACCCGCGCCGCCAGTCGAAGTCGACCGCGCAGGCGTCCTCCGCTGGAGCGCCACTCAACGCGAAGTCTCGCTCTTTGGCGTCAACTACGCGGCGCCATTCGCCTACGACTACCGTGCGATCCGCCGACTCGGCCTCGACCCCAAACGCGCCATCGAGCAGGATGTCGCGCATCTCGCGCGCCTCGGACTCGATGCCTTCCGTATCCACGTGTGGGATCGTGAGGTGAGCGACCGCGCCGGAAATCTGCTCGCGAACGACCATCTCGATCTGCTCGACTATCTCCTAGCCCAGCTCGACGCACGCGGCATCAAGGTGATCCTCACGCCGATTGGCTGGTGGGGCCCGGGCTATCCCGAGCCGGACGCGCCATCGCCGGGATTCTCCAACGGCTACAGCAAAGAGCAGATGAGTGTCGACACGGTCTCACGGCGCGCGCAGGTGCGCTACGTGGCGCAGTTCATCGCCCATGTCAATCCGTACTCGCGGCAGAGCTATCGTGACGATCCGAACATCATCGCAATCGAGATTTTTAATGAGCCTTGGCACGCGGGCACGCCGCAAGAGACGACGCGCTACATCAATACGATGGTGCGATCGCTCCGTGGTGCCGGGCTCCGCAAGCCGATCTTCTACAACGTGAGCGAGCATTACTTCACTGAGCATGGGCACGCGGTGTGCTCGGCAGATATCCAAGGCGTCAGTGCGCAGTGGTATCCCACCGGACTCGTGCGAGGCGGTGCGTTGCCGGGGAATCCGCTGCCGAACGTGGATCAGTATCCTCTCCCGTGGGCCAGTTTTCGCGAGTGCCGCAACAAGGCGCTGATGGTGTACGAGTTCGATGGCGCGGATGTCGCGGTGCCGGTGATGTATCCGGCGATGGCGCGCGCATTCCGCGGCGCTGGCTTTCAGTGGGCCACGCAGTTCGCCTACGATCCGCTTGCCATCGCGCATACCAACACCGAGTATCAGACGCACTTTCTGAATCTCGTGTACACGCCGGCCAAGGCGATTAGCTTCTTGATCGCCGGCGAAGTCTTCCGGCAAATTCCTCGCGGGTTCGATGCGGGTACGTATCCCGCGAGCGAGCGCTTCGGCGCGTTCCGCACGAGTTACGCGGAGCGACTCACCGAGCTCGTCTCCGATACGCTCTTCGCGTACACTGGCAATACACGGACGGCACCACCATCTGTCGCGGCATTGCGGCACATCGCCGGCGTGGGCCACTCGCCCGTGGCCTCGTACGATGGGACTGGCGCCTACTTTCTCGATCGCCTTGCCGATGGCGTGTGGCGGCTTGAGGTCTATCCCGATGCCGTTCCGATCGAGGATCCATTCTCGCGCGGCAACCTGCGCCGCACCGTCACGCGGGTCTACTGGCGCACGCACGACATCCGCCTCACGCTCCCCGACCTCGGCGTCGGTTTTCGTGCGACGCCGCTGAACGATGGCAATGCGCATCGCCCAGGCGTGCACGGCGCCGTCGCCCTAGTGCGCCCAGGGGTTTACCTCCTCACGCGGGCGGGCGTCTCGTCTGAGGGCTACACCGCGGATCGACGCATTGGCGGACGCGCACTGGGCGAGTTCTACGCGCCGGCGTCGCACGATGGACCGACGATTGTGCGGCACGAGGCGCCATCAAGCTTGGTCGTCGGGACGCCGTTCGATCTCATGGTCAGTGTGGTGCAAGCTGCTGCGCCCGATTCTGTACTGGCCTTTGTGCGCTATGCGGGATGGACCGGCTTTCGGCGTCCGCTGCGGCTGTCGAGCACTGGGGCGTACACCTACCGCGCATCACTCCCCACGGACAGTGTGCGCACCGGACCGCTTGAGTATGTGGTCACCGTGTTCAGCGGCGATTCGGCGGTGACATATCCTGGCGCGACAATCGGAACGCCGAGTGAGTGGGACTACTCCGGCGCCGGATACTGGACGACACAGATGGAACCGCGGGGCGCTGATGTCGTGCTGTTCGACGCCGCGCGCGATCGATCGCGCGTGGTCAACCCAGGATGGATGGACGGCGTACGTTGGCGCGCCGAGTTCGTGGCCGGCGACGGAGCGGAGTCTCAGGCGTGGTCCGTAGGCGTCGATGCGTTTGGACGCCAAGCGACGCATGTCGCGTTCCGCACGATGCTTTCGGATCCGCTGCGCGCGCGACTCGTGAGTGCGCCAGAGACGGCGCACGAGACGGCGCACGAGACGGCGAACGAGACGGCGCCCGCGGGTGCGGTACTCCGCGTACGCATCCGCGCTTCTGGCACAACTCGCGTGCCGCTCGAGGTGGCCCTCATCCTCGCCGACGGCACCGCGTGGGGCACAGCAATCGCCGTGGGGAATAGCTGGGAGGACGTGCTCATCCCGATTGACCGCTTGCGGCAGACACCGCTCGTGCTGCTACCGCGACCCTTCCCAGGTTTCCTCCCCTACGATCTCACAGCCGGCACCGCAGCAACAGCGCCGAACTTGCGGGCTATCGACGGCATCCAGTGGGGATTCCGCCGCGAGAACGATGGCGCCGCACCACGCGTAGATATCGCATCAGTCCAGCTTCATCTCCCCTCGGCACGGTAGGGACGTATGGATCGCCGAGATTTTGTCGCGCGGCTCGCAGTTGGGAGCGGCGCAATCGCGCTCACCAATGGCACCGTCCTCGAGGCCGCCGCCGCGCCGCCGCGTGGGGTGCAGTCGCTGAACGTGGGATGGCGCTTCTCGCGTGGTGACCTCGGCGACACGGCAAGCACGCCCACGTTCAATGATTCCGCGTGGGCAACAGTCAACCTGCCGCACACCGCGCGCGTGGAAGCCGTGGTCACGGGCGCTCCAGGAAGCGACACCGCGCAGTGGCAGGGGCTGTGTTGGTATCGTCGCTCCATTATGGTCGACGCGACGGCGGCTGGCTCGCGCATTTGGCTGCGCTTCGGCGCGGCGATGAACGTCGCCGACCTCTGGCTCGACGGGCGTCCGCTCGGCACCAACCTCGGGGGGTTCACTCCCTTTGCGTTTGACATCACCGACCGCATCACGCCGGGTGTGCCGGCGATGCTCGCGGTGCGACTCGACAATCGTGACAATGCCGTCACGGGGCCGAAGCCACTCGCCGACCTCGATTTCAATATGTATGGCGGGCTCTATCGCTCGGTCGAACTCGTTATCAAAGACGCGCTGCACATCACGGATCCGATCCTCGCGGATCGTGCCGCGAGTGGTGGCGTGCTCGTGCAGACCCTCGCCGCGTCCCCCGAACGTGCGACGCTTCGCATTCAGGTGCACGTGCGGAATGCGTCCTCGAGTGTGCGTCCGGTCGTCGTGCGTTCCCGGTTGCTTGGCGTCGACGGCCGCGTGGCGGCCGAGACACAGACAACGATTGTCCTATTCGATGCTGGGCGCGATGCGAATGTGACCGCCGAACTGAACGTGCCGACCCCCGCGCTCTGGCATCCGCGCGCGCCGGCATTGTATACGCTCGTCACTGAGGTCATCGAGTCAGGTCGCATCGTTGATACCGAGTCCACGCGCGTGGGTATCCGCCGATTCAACGTCAGTGCGCAGGGGCTCCTGATTAATGGCGAGCCAATGTTCCTCCGCGGGACGAATCGGCATCAGGAGTATCCGTATGTTGGTTACGCGCTCTCGGATGACGCGCAGTATCGCGACGCCAAACTGATCAAGGACGCGGGGTTCGACTACATCCGCCTTTCGCACTATCTGCATGCACCGGCGTTCATGGACGCGTGCGATGAGCTCGGCATCGCAGTGATGAACTGCATTCCCGGGTGGCAGTACTTCAATCGAGCGGATGCGGGCTTCACCGCGCTCCAGTACGAGAACATCCGGCGGATGATTCGCCGCGACCGCAATCACGCCTGCGTGCTGCTGTGGGAGACATCGCTCAACGAGACGGCGATGCCGGCAGAGTTCATTTCGCGGTCACACGCGATCGGCCACGAAGAGCTGCCGGGCGATCAGACGTTCACCTGCGGGTGGTCGTCAGGCTATGACGTGTTTATTCAGGCGCGACAGCATGGCGGCTGCACGAAGGAGACAGCGCGCCCGTGCGTCGTGAGCGAGTATGGCGACTGGGAGTACTACGCACAGAACGCGGGACTGAGTCAGACACAGTGGGCGAACCTTGTGCCCGACCACGCGAATAGCCGCCAGCTGCGGTGGCACGGCGAGACTCGGTCGCTGCAGCAGGCGACGAACTTTCAGGAAGCACATAACGACAATCGCAAGACCATCGCCTTTGGCGACGGCATCTGGGTGATGTTCGACTACAATCGCGGCTACGCGCCCGATATTGAGTCGTCCGGTTGTGCCGATCTCTTCCGCGTCCCGAAACTCTCGTACCAGTTCTTCCGCAGTCAGCGCGATGCCACCGAGCGGTCGACGAAGTACGCGAGCGGCCCGATGGTCTTCATCGCGAGCCACTGGACCGCGGGGTCACCGCTGGCCGTGCGCGTATTCAGCAATGCGGAACAGGTTGAGCTCACGCTCAATGGCGCCGCGCTCGCGCGGCAGTACCCCGACCGTGGACGCCTCAGCACCAATCTCGCCCACGCGCCGTTCACCTTCGCGCTCCCGCAGTTCGTGGCTGGGACGCTCGTAGCGACGGCATTCATCGGCGGAGGCGCCGTCGCAACGCATCGCGTCAAGACACCCGAGGCGCCGACCGCGCTCCAGCTCCGCGTCGACGATCAGGGCCGCCCCTTCGGCGGGCGCGGGAAGGATGTCGCGTTCGTGCACGCTTCGCTCGTGGACGCGGCAGGAACGCTCGCGGTGGAGGCGTGGGAGAACGTCGCCTTCGGCACGACCGGTGCCGTCGCGATTGTCGGCGCGAATCCGTATTCGTCGGAGGCGGGAATCGCGAGCGCCGTCCTCTCCACGGAGACGCTTCGACCCCGCGCGGCCGTCTATGCCCTCGCGCTGCTTCCCCAAGACGGACGCGTGCGGATTGTCGGCACTTCGCTCGACGTCGGTGGACGCGCGGCGCCCTTCACGCTCCGCTACAGCACCAACGGCACGGTGCCGACCGCGACCTCGCCAGCGTACACCGCCCCGCTTTCGGCCGCCGTGCAACTCAAGGCCGCGCTCTGCGTTGCCGATCGTGTGATTGTGCGCCTCGATGCCGCGACGCCAAAGTTCCGCGTCGCGGGCAGCACGGCCCCTACTTCTCGGCAGCGATGACCGACTTCCCCGCACTGCCGGCGCCCGCACGCGCAGTGTTGCGCGACTTTACCGCGCGTCACGGCTCACTCCCCACATGGCTCGTGCGCGCCCCCGGACGCGTGAACCTCATCGGCGAGCACACGGACTATAACGACGGATTCGTGCTCCCACTCGCGATCGATCGCGCGGTGTGGATCGCGCTCTCACCGAACGACTCCTCGCAAATCGACGTTGCGGCACTCGACAAGCAGGAGACCGGACGTATCAATCTCACGCCCTTGGAGCGCGGCGGACCCTCATGGCTCGAGTATCTTCGCGGCCCTGCGTACGTCCTACAGCAGGAGGGACACACCCTCGCGGGCTGGAGCGGCTCGATGGCGGGCGATGTGCCACTCGGCGCGGGCCTCTCCTCGAGCGCGGCTGTTGAGCTCGCCACGCTGCGCGCGTTCGCCGCCGCAGGAGATCTCCCGTGGGATGCGTCAACAATGGCCCTCCTCGGTCAGCGCGCCGAGAACCAGTGGGTCGGTGTGAACTGCGGCATCATGGATCAGATGATCTCCGCGGCCGGCGAAGCGGGGCACGCGCTACTCATCGACTGCCGTTCGCTCAAACTCACGTCGGTTCCGCTTCCTCCTGAGGTCGTAGTCGTCGTAATGGATACCTCTACACGTCGCGGCCTGATGGACTCCGCGTACAACGAGCGGCGTGCCCAGTGCGAGACGGCCGCGAAGGCGTTCGGGGTGAAGGCCCTCCGTGACATCACACCCGCACGATTCGAGACGGAGGCTGGCGCGCTTGAGCCGGTGACGCGTCGCCGCGCGCGGCACGTCATCACCGAGAATGCGCGCACGCTGGCCGCAGCACAGGCGCTCACGGCTGGCGACGCGAGCCGCGTTGGTAAGCTGATGAATCTCAGTCACGAGAGCCTGCGCGATGACTTCGCAGTCTCGAGCCCTGCGCTCGATACGATTGTTGAGATTGCACAGCTCCAGCTCGGCTGCCTCGGGGCGCGTATGACAGGCGCAGGGTTCGGCGGCTGCGCGGTGGCGCTCGTGGAGAATCATCAGGCCGATGCATTCGTCGCGACGGTGCAGGCGCAGTACCATCGCGAGACTGGTCTCAGGGCTGCGCTGTACGTCACGACAGCACAGCCAGGAGCCTCTGTGATCTCACGCGCCGAGCTCGAAAAGCTTCCCGCGGCATGACCACTGTCACGCTGGAATCACTGAGCGTGACCCACGACGGACAGCAACTCGTGGCCGCGACAGTACGTGCGCCGAGCGGCATGGAGCTGCGCGTGCTCAACCTCGGCGGCGTTGTGCAGTCGCTCCACGTGCCCGATGCGCGCGGGGTCCTCAGCGACGTCGTGCTTGGCTACGACACTCCCGAATCGTATTTGCGCGACACCTATTACGTGGGTGCGATCTGCGGACGGTACGCGGGACGCATCGCGAATGCTTCCTTCCTGATTGATGGCGTGCCAGTACGTGTCAGCGCGAATCAGGCAGGTCATCATCTGCATGGTGGCGCCCGTGGATTCAGTACGCGCATCTGGGAGATAGAGCCCTTCGACGCGCCTGGCATTCGTGGTGTGGTACTCACGTACGTGAGTCCGCACGGCGATGAAGGCTTCCCTGGCACACTCACGGCTCGTGTCACGTACACGCTTACCGACGACAATGTGTGGGACGTGACTTACGATGCCACAACTGACCGTGCGACACCCGTGAATCTCACGCAGCACAGCTACTTCAATCTTGCGGGTGCGGGCTCGGCACTCGATCACACGCTACGGATTGACGCGGATCGGTACCTGCCGGTGAGTGGCGAGCAGATTCCGCTTGGTGTGCTCGCGCCGGTCACGGGGACGGCCTTCGACCTCCGCACGGCTCGGCCGATCCGCAATATCCTCGCGGCGCCGGCGATGATGCCGCACGGCCTCGACGATTCGTTTGTATTGCGTGGCGCGACAACGGACGTCCTGCGTCCGGCGGCCGAACTCGCGCACGCTGCGAGTGGTCGTGTGCTGACCGTGAGCACGACCGCGCCAAGCGTGCATTGCTACGCAGCGAAGTACCTCGTGGATGTGCCCGGCAAGCGCGGCGAGCACTACCGGCCGCACGACGGTATCTGCCTCGAGGCGCAGTACCTTCCTGACTCGCCGAATCACGCCGACTTTCCGAGCACAATCGTCCTGCCCGGGACACCATTCCGGATGCAGACACGTTTCGCTTTCACCACTCGCACGCCGAGCGCGCTCTGAGCGAAGATCTGCTTCTCTCCACCGTCCACCGCCGCTACAACCCACTCACCGACAGTTGGGTGCTGGTGTCGCCGCATCGCGGTCGTCGACCGTGGCAGGGGAAGATCGAGGATCTCCCCGCGACGAGTCGACCGGCGCATGATCCAATCTGCTACCTCTGCGCAGGGAACACGCGGGCGGGCGGCATCGTGACTCCGACCTACGATGGCACCTATGTGTTCGACAATGATTTCGCAGCGTTGCAGTTGGATGGGCCGACCGGCGCGATGAATGTTGGCGGACTCCTCCGTGCCGACGCTGAGCACGGGATCTGCCGCGTGATCTGCTTCTCCCCGCGCCACGACCTGACCCTGGCGGAGATGTCGGTGCCGGAGATTCGCCGCGTCGTGGACACCTGGGTGAGCGAAACGCAGGCGCTCGGTGCGCGGCCGGAGATTGCCCACGTACAGATCTTCGAGAACAAGGGCGAGATTATGGGGTGCAGCAATCCACACCCGCACGGGCAAATCTGGGCGCAGGGCACGCTTCCGGAGGAGGCGGCGAAAGAGCTGCGCCAGCAACTGGGCTACTTCGCCGAGCATGGCCGTGGCCTGCTCGGCGACTATCTCGCACTAGAAGAAGCGCGTGGCGAGCGCATCGTCTGCCGCAACGCGCACTTCACCGTCGTCGTGCCATTCTGGGCCGTCTGGCCCTTCGAGACGCTCGTGATTGCTCGGCGGCCGGTCGCGTCGCTCACGGAGCTAACGACCGAAGAACGCGACGGGCTCGCCGACATCATGCAGCAGCTTACGGTGCGCTACGACAATCTCTTCGGCGTCTCCTTCCCGTACTCGGCGGGGGTGCATCAAGCACCGACCGATGGCGAGGCACACCCCGAGTGGCGCTTGCACCTGCATTTCTATCCGCCGCTCCTCCGCTCCGCGACGGTGAAGAAGTTCATGGTTGGCTATGAAATGCTGGGCATGCCGCAGCGCGATATCACGCCGGAATCGAGCGCCGAGCGACTCCGGGGTGATATCGCCCTTCACATTGCCTCGTCGCGGGCAGATAGGTAAGCTCTCGGACCCCCTCGAACGGCGCGTTCCGCGCTGTTCGGCAACACAGGAGCACTGGTGGAGCACGCCCTGGCGACGCAACTGACGATGGTCGACTATGTCGTCATGTTCCTGTACTTCCTCGTGGTTCTCGGTATCGGGTTCGCTCTACGCCGTCGGAACAAGACGTCGAGTGACTTCCTCCAGTCCGGCCGGTCCCTCCCTCCGTGGGTGACCGGTCTCGCTTTTTTGTCGGCGAATCTTGGCGCGCAGGAAGTGATCGGGATGGGGGCATCGGGCGCGAAGTACGGGATCGCGACAGCGCACTTTTATTGGGTCGGAGCAATCCCCGCGATGGTCTTCGTCGCGCTCTTCATGATGCCGTTCTATTACGGCTCGCGCGCACGCAGCGTGCCGGAGTATCTCAAGCTCCGCTTCGATGAGAAGACGCGCACACTGAACGCCATCAGCTTTGCCGCGATGACGATTTTTTCGTCCGGCATCTCGATGTACGCGATGGGGAAGCTGTTCAATCTGCTCCTCGGCTGGAGCTTCGACGTCAGCGTGCTTGTGGCCGCGGTGATTGTGCTCGCGTATGTGTTTGCGGGTGGCCTCACGAGCGCGATTTACAATGAGGTACTGCAGTTCTTCATGATCGTGTTCGGGTTTGCGCCCCTCGTGTTTCTTGGACTCCGCTCAGTCGGCGGTTGGGACGGACTCACGGCGCGTCTTACTGAAGCGGCGGCCACCAAAGGCCTCGCTCCAGGCGCCTACACGCATGCCTGGCAGGGGATGGGGGACGCGAGTACCAACGCGATAGGCGTCGAGTGGTTCGGCCTTGTGATGGGGCTCGGCTTCGTGCTCTCGTTCGGCTACTGGTGCACCGACTTCCTCGTCGTGCAGCGGGCCATGGCAGCGGACTCGATGACCGCCGCGCGTCGTACGCCGTTGATTGCGGCCGTGCCGAAGATGCTCTTCCCGTTCTTGGTGATTCTCCCTGGCATGATCGCGCTTGCTCTCACTGGTCTCGGTGGCGATGCCGGCGCCGGCATCATTCCCGCGAAGCTCGCGGCCGATGGTGCGCCGCTCATTGATGCGGCGGGTCGCGTCGTGCTCGACTACGATCTCGCGACACCGATGCTCCTCATCAAGCTCTTCCCTGAGGGCATGCTCGGCCTCGGGCTCACGGCGCTGCTGGCGTCGTTCATGTCCGGGATGGCGGGCAACGTGACGGCATTCAATACGGTCTGGACCTACGACATCTATCAGAGTCATATCGCCAAGAACGCGTCGGACGCGCACTACTTGTGGATGGGGCGTGCCGCGACGGTGGGCGGTGTCTTGCTCTCGGTGGCTGCAGCGTATGTGGCGGGGGCGTTCAACAACATCATGGAGCTGCTCCAACTCGTCTTCGCCTTTGTGAATGCGCCGCTCTTCGCGACGTTCGCGCTCGGAATGTTCTGGAAGCGCTCGACCGGGCACGGCGCGTTCCTCGGGCTCGTCTCCGGAATGACAGGCGCCGCGTTGCATCACGGACTCACGCTCTCGCTTGGCTCCGTGCCTGGCGTGAAGGGCGGATTCCTCGGACTCATGCACACGTATCCGAGCGAGATGGCTCAGACATTCTGGACGGCGATCATCGCATTCTCGACCTGCACCATCGTCACGATTGTCGTGAGTCTACTGACGAAGCCGCGTCCGGACGAGGAACTCGCGGGGCTCGTCTATTCGCTCACGCCGAAGCAGTCGGATGGCGACCTCCCGTGGTATCAGCGTCCGACAGTGTTCGCGGGCGCGGTGCTCGTGATGACGCTCGCGCTCAATCTCATCTTCGCCTAGGAGTCCACCATGAGTGAATCGAACGGCGGACTCGACCTGCGCGTCCCGATTGGCGGACTCTTCGTCACGCTTGGGGTCATCCTAGCTGGCTTCGGACTCGTCACCGCGGGGAATGTCGAGATGTATGCGCGCTCCGAGGGGCTCAACATCAACCTCTGGTGGGGATTGGTGATGTTGGTGACGGGGGGCCTCTTCCTCTTCGCGGCGAAGCGCGGCGCGAAGTCCTGACTCAGCGTGGGACGGGCGGCTTCCAGTCGCCGAAGAGATAGACAATCGCACCTGGGAATCGCGCCGCCCACGAGTCTTCGTTGTGGCGGCCCTGCGGATCGAGGACGAGCTTCATGCGTGTGGAGTCGTAGCCGGCCACGCGAAAGTTCGCTTCGAGCCGTCGGTGCAACCGTAGCAGCATCCGATTCAGCTCGGGATAGCCGTCCGCTTCCAACTCACCCGTCGCCACGAACACGCGACGAAACACAGTGGAGAGCGGATCAGTGTCCCGCACGAGTTGCCCCATGCCAACCCAGAGGGGCGTGCTCTCGATCAATGCATATCCCGCGATTCCCGGCGCCGACGTGAGCGCATACAGACTCGCGACGCCTCCATACGACGCGCCGCCGATTCCGGTGTTCTCTGGGCCGCGGTGGGTGCGGTAGAGACTATCGACGAGCGGCATGACTTCGCGGCCCACGAAGCGCGGGAACTGCTTGCCCGCGGGTTCGATCCCCTGAAGACTTTCAAATGGATCGGCGTACGGCAGGAATTCGTGGGCCCGCATCGCGGAAGCGTGATCGATCCCCACGATGATCATCGACGGAATCTTCTTCTCGGCGGTGAGACGACGCACCGTTTCATCGACCTGCCACTCGCGGTGGCTGACGTCCGAGAGACACGCATCGAAGAGATTCTGGCCGTCGAGGAGATACAACACGGGATAGCGTTTGCCCTCATTCCCGCGTGCGCCGTAGTCATCCGGAAGGAGCACGCGGATCGTACGCGTATTTCCGAACACCGTACTCGCGAGCGTGTGGAGTCGCAGGTCGCCCGTCATGGTGCTTCGGCAGGTGGGCGCGACTTGTGTGTACGCGACAGAAGCGGACCCTACGCTGAGCAATCCGACGAGGAGCGGGACGAGTCGTGGGCGCATGAGAAATGTCCTGAGAAATGTCCGAGCTGAGGGGCGGTACTCCGCGGTTCGCCGCGATACTCAAAGTACGACAACACGGCATCCGCGGCTTCCCCTCGCGGCCCCCGCGGCCCGAGGTTAGAATCGCCTATGCTTCCCTCCGTAGAGGTGCCCCAATGATCACGCCCGCCGCCGCGCTCTTAAGCGTTGTCCTGCACGCCCAGCTCGTGAGTGCACCATCGCGCATTCCGCTGCCGAAACCCACGGCAAGCGTAGCGCGCGCGACAGTGCACCAGAATCGCGTACCGGCAGGCCGCCTCACAGCGCGCACGCTCCGACTGGCTATCGACGTCGTGGAGAGCGCGTGGCGGCCCGAGGGATCGGACGATCCCGAGGTGCCCATCCTCGCGTTCGCCGAGGCCGGGAAAGGGCCGACCGTGCCTGGTCCGCTCGTGCGCGTGCCGCAGGGGACAGAAATCACCATCACGCTCCGCAACCGCACCGATACCGCACTCGTGATTGGCGGACTTCGGGCCGGCCTCGCACTCACGGACGATACCGTCCAACTCGCGGCCGGAGTGACCCGAGAGATCCGTGTCCGACTCGACTCCGCCGGCACGTTCTACTACTGGGGGGCCTTCAAGGGCACCACGGCGGGCGATCGCCTGTGGAAGGACAGCCAATTGAACGGCGCGATCGTCGTGGACCCTCCGGGCGCATCCACCCGCGATCACATTCTTCTCCTCAGCGAGTGGTTTCATCCATACGATGATGACCGCCCCTTCGAAGTGGTGTCGGTCATCAACGGAAAAGGATATCCGCACACGCCGACCATCGAGCTGCAGCAGGGCGACTCGGTGCGCTTCCGCGTCATCAACGCGATTGCGCTCTACCACCCGCTCCATCTGCACGGCTTCTACTATCGCATCGAGTCGCAGGGGACTGGTGCGCGCGACACTCCCCTCAGTCCAGAGCGGCAGCATCTCTCCAACACCGATCTGATTGCACCAGGACACACGGTCACCTTTTCGTTCGTCGCGTCGACGCCCGGGAACTGGCTCTTTCACTGCCACTTCGCGTTCCACGCAGACGAGACCGTCTCGCTCGCCGGCTCACCGCGCGATTCCGCGGAGGCCGCGTCGCTCCAGCACGCGGCGCACAACGGCTCGTTGAACGTCGCGATGCGCACCGCTGGCGCGAGCGCGAGCGCGACCGCGAGCGCGAGCAGACATTCTATGCGCGGACTCGTTGTCGGGCTCAAGGTCGCGCCGCGGGTGGGATACGTGGAGCCGAGCTACGCAAATGCGCGCACGCTCCGTTTGTTCGTCGGCACGAAGCCGAATCGACTCATCACTGGCGCGGCAGCCATCGGCTTCTCGTTGCAGAACGGGCCAAACGCTCCAGCCCGCGACTCGGTAGTGCTGCCGGGCCCCGTGTTGGAACTCCGTCGCAATGAGCCAGTGCGCATCGTCCTGCGAAACCAGCTCAACGAGCCGACCTCCGTCCATTGGCACGGGTTGGAGATTGAGAGCTTCCCAGATGGCGTCCCCTATTGGAGCGGACTCGGCGACCGCCTCTACTCGCAAATCGCGCCGAACGATTCGTTCGTCGCCGAGTTCACCCCTCCACGGTCGGGAACGTATCCGTATCACTCGCATCTAAACGATCGCCACCAGATCCAGTCGGGGATGTATGGCGCGCTCATCGTCACGGACGGGCCGCGCGACCTCGCGCATGATCATCTGATCATCGCGGGAGGCGGCGGTCCGGAACTCATCGCCAAGAACGAGAGTCCCTTCGCGCTCGTCAACGGGCGTCGCTTCCCGCCGCCGTTGCGCCTCACAGCAGGGGAGGTACACCGAATCCGTATCGTCAGTATCCATCCGGACTGGCGCGTGCAGTTCACTCTCCGCAATGACTCCACGATTGCGCGGTGGCGCGCGCTCGCCACCGATGGCGCTGATCTCCCTGACGCGCTCGCGACGCTCCGTGCCGCAACCCTCACGATGGGCCCAGGGCAGACGGCGGACTTCGAATTCGCCCCCACCGAGCCCGGCGTCTGGACGATGGAGGTACGGTCCGCAGAAACCGGCTGGAACATCCCGCTTACCGTGATCGTCGAGCGCAAGCCCTCGCCATGAGTGCAGCCGCCGCACCCGTCGCTGCAACACCAGGTCCCTCCGCGCCGATTGCCGTCTTCGACTCCGGCGTCGGCGGGCTCTCGGTGCTGCGCGCGATCCGCGATCGACTTCCGCACGAACCTCTGCTCTATGTCGCTGACTCGGGCCACGCCCCCTATGGCGATCGCGACCTCGATTTCATTCGTGAGCGATCACGAGCCATCGTGGCTTGGATGGTCGCACAGGGCGCGAAGGAGATTGTCGTCGCGTGCAACACGGCGACGGTCGTGAGCGTGGCCACGCTGCGTGAGGCGCACACCGTGCCCATCGTCGCACTCGAGCCGGCGATCAAGCCCGCCGCCGAGGGTTCGATGTCTCACGTGATCGGCGTACTCGCGACCTCACGTACCCTCGAGAGCCCGGCCGTCGCGCGGCTCCAGCAGGAGTACGGCGCGCACACGCGCATCGTGCTGCAGCCCTGCCCCGGGCTCGTCGAGCAAGTAGAGCACGGCGAGCTCGAAAGCGCCGTGACCAGCGCACTGCTCGAGCGCTATCTCGCCGCGCCGATTGCTGCGGGAGCGGATCACCTCGTACTCGGCTGCACTCACTACGCTTTCTTGCGCGATCGCATTCAGGCGCTGGTCGGTCCCGGCGTCACACTCGTGGATTCCGGCGATGCAGTCGCCCGACAGACCGAGCGCCGGCTGCCGTACGCCGGAATCGGCGGCGGCGAGAGATTCTTCACGACAGGTGATCTGCGAGAGGCCCGCGCGCGCTTCGCGTCGCTCTGGGGATCCGACGCGGATGTGTCCTTTCTGGACGTCTGACCGCTTTCTTACTTCCCAAAGCACACATTCACCACGAAGGCACGAAGGGTCCCGACGCGCACTGATTGATTCGTGCGTGTCGGGACCCTTCGTGCCTTCGTGGTGAACGTCTCTACTTCCCCGTCACCAGTTGAATCATCGCCGGCACCGCGCCGAGTACCCAGACAATCGCCGCGCCAGCATACGCCTTGGACTTCTCCACCTTCGCGGCGTGTGCGAGCCCGAGCGCAATCAGCACCGTCACCCAGAGCGTGAAGAGATCGATTCGGCCGAGCACGTTATAGATCCCCTGCGGTCCCGTCGAATCCATGAAGCGCCCAACACCCCATGAAAACTCGTATCGTCCGGTGAACTTCGACGTATCGATCACCAACGACTGAATTGAGACTAGGGCCGACTCGAGCACCTTCGGCAGATAGGCGAATGACGCAATCATCACGCCGCCGCCATAGCTCAGTTCACCGCCGAGGAGCTTCGCCGTGCCCCACACGCAGGCACCGAGAACCAACAGGATGAATGGCAGCGCCACGAAGCCGCCGTACTTGAACGATGCTTCCATCGACTTCTGGACCATCGCTAGCTGATCGCCCGTCATGTTGGGATTCTGCTCCTGCGCCTGCGTAATCGCACGCGCCATCTCCGTGTCGAAGACGCCCTGCAATGCGCCGAGGCTCGCATAGAAGCCGGCGCAGAGCAGCACCGTGACGATCGCGTAGACCGCCCAGCCCGTGCGTCCCGCGCGTCGCGCGAACATGGCGGAGGGAGCGAAAAAGGTATCGACAATGTCCTCGACCAACGAGGACTGCTCAACTGGCGGCACAGAGGTCATGCGATGCTCCAGAACAGAGTGAGGAGAAACGACCGAGGGGAGACACCCTAAAGCTGTGTCTCCCCTCGGTCCGGCGCCAATCGTGTGGATTGGGAGCAACTCACTCGGGTCGGCGCGGCGGGCCTCCGGGCCCTTCAGGACCACGCCCCGGCATCATCCCGCGATGCATCGTCCCGGGGCGCCCACCCTGGCGCATCCCATTTTGCCGACCACCACGCATCTCCGCCTCGAGACGACCGCGCTCGTAGCCCCGACGCTCCGCTTGCATCTCATGCACCTTGGTTCGCTGCGCGTCGGTGAGGATGCGTTCGGCCGCGACACGCGACGTCGAGTCACGCTGACGCAGCGCCTCCATCTGCGGACGGACCCGCTCCATGCGCTGGCGCATCTCTGCCTGCATCGCATCGCGCTCGGGGCGCGCCTGCGCCATCAGCTTCTCGCGCTCCGTATGAAGGACCCGCTCAATCGAGTCGAGTTGCACGACCTGACGCGCGGTCAGCTCTAGCGCCCGACGCGCGTTGAGAATCTGCGTCACGCCCGCCTCCGGACCACGCCCGCGCGGACCAGCTGGGCCGCCCGCTACCGCGCCGCCACCGGGCGCCTGTGCATGCATGAGGCTCGGCGCGGCAATCATGAGGCCGCATTGGGCCAAGGTTTTCAGTGTGTTGCGCATCGTGGTTCTCCAGTGTTGATACGTGACGGTGGGGGCACCGTGGTCACCTAGGCAGACGCCGAATGCCCGGAGATGTTAAGCTTCGCGTCCTATGCCCGCCTTCCACGAACACCCCCGCTTCCCGCGTGGCTTCCGTTGCGCCAGCCGCAATGTCGGACTGAAGCCCGAAGCCAAGGACCTCACGCTGTTCGTGAGTGAGGTCGACGCCGCCGCCGCGGCCGTCTTCACGCGGAATCACTTTCCTGGCGCACCGATCGTGCTCGGGCGTGAGACAATCAAAGCGGGCCGACTTCGCGCGGTGATTGCCAACAGCAAGTGCAGCAACGTCGCGACCGGTGCGCCCGGCTTGGAGAACGCGCGCCGCATGGCCGCCGCCGCCGCTGCCGAACTCGGTACCACCGCCGATCTCATCCTCGTGAGTTCCACCGGTGTGATTGGTGTGCCACTACCAATTGAGAAGATCGAGCGCGGCGTAGTCGGGATGAGGAGCGACCTGCAGGACGATCCGCTCGTCGGCGCCGAAGGCATCATGACCACCGACACCTTCCCTAAGGCCTTCTCCTGCTCAGTGGGCGAGGCGACGATCACCTGGGTCGCGAAAGGCTCTGGGATGATTGAGCCGAATATGGCGACGATGCTGGCGTACATCTTCACCGATGCCGCGCTCGACGCGGCCACGCTCGACCGGCTGCTACGCACGGCGATGGCGCGCTCGTTCAACATGCTGAGCGTGGACACCGACACGTCGACGTCGGATACCTGCGCCATCCTCGCGAATGGCCTCGCCGGCACAGTCGACGAGACAGTGTTTGGTGAGGCGCTCATCGCCGGTTGCGTGAAGATGACCGAAACCCTCGGCCGGGACGGCGAAGGCGCGGAGCACTTGGTGCGTGTGACGGTGCGGGGCGCACATACTGACGACGAAGCAAAGCGCATCGCGAAGTCGGTAGTGAACTCGCCGCTCGTTAAGACCATGGTCCACGGCGCCGATCCGAATGTCGGGCGCTTGCTAATGGCCGTCGGCAAGTGCTTCGATTGCCTGGTGAACCCGACCACCACCGACGCGTGGATCAATGGGTATCAGGTCGTGCGCGCTGGAGAGCGGATGACGTTCGACGATGCGGTGGTGCGCGAGGCGCTCGGTGCCGAAATCGTGGATCTCGAAATCGCGCTCGGGGTTGGCGCCTCACGTGCGGTCGCGTACGGCTGTGACCTCACCAAAGGCTATGTCGAGGAGAACGCGTCGTACTACTCGAGCTAAGCGGCGGTTACTGTCCCGCTTCGATCCGCGGCTTCTCGCGCTCAGCCATGAGCTTGGTCACGAACCGCTGCCCCTCCGAGATCCGCTCCACCTCGAAGGCAATCGAATCCACACCGGCCTCGAGTCGCTTGAGTCGCTCGGCGGTTTCTTTGTCGATCACCGGCGGGGCTGACGCGAGTGAACCGCGGCGCCACACGTTGCGCGCGTAGGCAAACGCGATTGGCGCGACAACGAAAATCGTGATGACAACCGTGATGGCGGTAAAATCGGGGCTCATATTAGGACCAGTGTTGACGAATGGGCCGAGATTCGGCCCGTCAGTCTCGGCGAGGAATTGCCCGGGGGCCTGGGCGATGAGCTGCCCAGTGCGATCGATATCGGATTCAATCTGCAAGATGCGAGAATCCAAGAGCTGCAGACGCGCTTGCAATCCGGGCATCTCCGCCGCGCTCGCATCCTGCATCGTCTCCGCGATTGAGGAACGGCGGCGCGCTGCAGACTGCAACTGATCCGAGAGCTCGGTGCGCTGCGCCCGGAGCCCTGCCACCTCATCAGCCGTCCGCGGCACGGACTGCGTCGTAGCCGCGAGCGCGGGGGCCGCGGGGGCCGCGGGGGCCGCGGGGGCAGGTGGAATCGGTGGGACGTCTTGCGCGAGAGCGGTCATGGGTATCCCTACGATACCGCATTCTCTGCTGTTTCGCTCGGACGCTGTCCACCCAAAGCCCGCGCCCTTCTGAGGGTACCGCCCAGCCCGCTGCCAGCGCATCTTGCCTCCCTCAGCTTCACTCGGCGCGCGGAGTAGCACGCATGCGGAACGGACTCGACATCGCGGTCATCGGCGGCGGCATCGCCGGCCTCTCGGCCGCGTGGCGCCTCAGTACGCACCATCGCGTCACCCTCCTCGAGCGCCACGAAGTCGCCGGAATGGACGCCCACTCGCTGGATCTCGAGCACGAGGGGCAGACGTATCGCGTCGACGTCCCCCTGCGCGTGCTCTACGAGGGCTACTATCCCACGCTGATTGCGCAGTACCATCAGCTCGGCGTGCAGCTCGAGCGCACCGACTACGCCGGTTCGTTCAGCACGCTCGACGGCCCCACCTACTACCGGTACGCCAACTGGCTCATCGGGGGGCGATCGATCCCGCTGCCCGCGTCGCCGATCGGCGCACGGGCGCTGCGTATCAACGCCGAGATGCCGCGCTTTTATCGCCGCGCGCGGGCGGCGCTCGTCGATTTGCGCGACAGCGAGGAGCCGCTCGGCAGTTGGCTCGATCACGCCGGCTTCAGCACCGATTTCGCCGAAGGGTTCTTGATTCCGACCTTCGCGACCGTTTGCACCTGCTCAACGGCCGCCGTGCGCGCGTATCCCGCGCGCGTGATTCTCGACTATCTCACGCGTGGCCTCACCTTTGGTGGCGTGCGCCGTGTGGTGCTCGGCACCCGCGAGGTCGTGCATCGCCTCACCGAGCCGGTGTCCCAAGTCCGCTGCGGCATCAGGGTCCAGCAGATTGCTCCGGCGCCCGACGGCGTGCGCGTGTCGTGGGATGGCGGCGAAAAGGTCTTCGATCATGTCGTCATCGGCACGCAGGCCAATCATGCCGAAGGGATGCTCGATGCCGCGTATCGTCGGGAGAAGGATGCGCTCCAGCGCTTCGCGTATGAGTCGAGCGAGGTCGTCGTGCACACCGATACCCGACTCGCGCCCCGCGACCGGCGACACTGGGCACCGGTGAACCTCATCACGAGCGAGGATCACGACAAGCCAATGGCGACGATTTGGATGAACAAGGTGCAGCCGGGACTGCGCGATGCGGCGCCGGTCTTTCAGACTTGGAATCCGATCCGCGATGCACGCCCAGAGACGGTACGGGCGCAGGCGCGGTTCGATCGCCCCGTGGTGAATGCGGCTTCGCTCGAAGGCGCGCGCACGGTGCGACTCCTGCACGCGCAGCACGGACGTCGGCTCTGGTTCTGCGGCAGCTATCTCGGCCCGGGGATTCCGCTCCTCGAAGCGGCCGCACGGACGGCACTCGATGTCGCGACGGCGATCAACGACGAGAGTACGACGCTTCGACTGCCCACGCCTCTTGTTCGTCGGGCGTGATGTTGTAGCTGCAGAGGAGACTTGCTCCGGCCCACTCGCCGACCGCATGTGCGAGTCGATCGGGAACGCTCACCTGCTGAGCGCCTCGAGTGCGCGCTCCGCTTGCACGAGATGCCGCATCTCATGGCGCGGCAGGATCACGAGCGCAGAATAGCCATCGTAAAACATACCCGCCTTGAATGGCGACTCGACCTGCACTTGATCGATCGCCAATCCCGCAGCGTCGCGGACGAGTTGGAGTTCCTCTTCCTGCCAACGATGGAACTCCTCACAGACCGAGGCGCACGGCAACTCGCGGCCCGGAACGAATGGCGGCGGGGTGTGAATCTTCCCGAGCTTGAAGCCTGCGACGATCCGCACCGGCCCGATCATGCTCGCGAGGATTCGACCAATCCATCGTTGACTGTACTGCCGGCTGGCGACGCCGGGGATTGTGCGCGCTTCGTTGAGGGCTCTCCTGATCGGCGGCACCATCGCGGCGGAGGTCAGGTTGAGGTGCGCGAGGCACTCAGCCACCGACCACTCGGCCGGCGACGGTCGGCGCCCCCAGTCTGCCTGGCTCACGCGCGTCTCAAGGGCAGAGAACTTCGCGCGGACGGCAGCGAACTCCTCGGCGAGACTCCCCAGTTGGCGGGCCGCAGGCGAGTGGACCATGCCAGAATGTACAGAATGGCCCGCCTTCTGGCGTGGGGCCGCTACCCCCACTTTAGGAGGGACAGGTTAGTCGCTCTTGTGAGGAGCGGACTCAGGCCGCGAGCGCTGCGCCGCACTCCACGCAGAAGCGCGCCGCATCCGACTCCACCGGCGCGCCGCACGACAAACAGGCCGCGCCGAGGTGACGCCCGCAGTCCGAGCAGTAGAGCGCATCGGACTCGGGGCGCGGGCCGCAGGCGGCGCAACTCGTGCCTCGCTGCTTTGCCCGAGCGATCATCCGCTCGGCCGCGTCCTCGATTTGGTTTGCCGCTGCAGGCTCGCCTGCTGCGGCGGCGCCATCGCGAGCCCGAAGCTCCGCGAGCGCGAGCGGCGTGTACGTGGCCTTGAGCGTCGCGTAATCCTCCGGCGACAGCTTACCGGTTGCCTGATCGAACTCGATCTCGCGGAGCGCATCGATGGCACTCGACTCCGGCGGCAGATCCGGCGCCAGCACGGTGACTGCGACAGTCGAGCCGCGGATTAATGGCCAGAGCACGTACGCGAGTCCGAGTACGGCGAGCAACGACCCGACAATCAACGCGACCACGTCAGTTCTCCTCTCGCAGGGCACGCTCGAGACGCGCCATCTCGTCGTCAGTGTTCGCGCCCGGCACGATGGGGAGGGCCGGCGTGGCCGCAGCGAGGGCGGTGGCCCGTGTCGACCAACGCCGGAGCATCATCGTGAGGATTAGCCCACCGGTCGCCATCACGATTGCCGGCGCGAAGTACCCGACCCAATTGAATCCCTGCTTCACGGGCGCGGTGAGGGCGACCTCACCGTATGTCTCCACAAAAGCCTGCTTGATTTCGTCGAGATTGTATCCGCCCTCGACGAGCCGAATGACATCGCGATGCATCGCCGGCGAGATGCCGCAAGAGAAATCGGTTGTGCGGCAGGTGAATACGTCAAGCGTGCAAGGACACTGACACTTGAGCTGCTTCTCGAGCGAATCGCGTTGTGCGATCGTGACCGTGGGCGTCGCGTCGGCCTTTGCCGGCCTCAGCACGGGCCGATACGCATCGTCCGTCATCGGGACGAAGTTGGTCTGCGGCTGTTGCTGCTGCGCGCCGAGTGCACGGACCGCAAAGAGCGCCGCGAAGAGCGCCGCAACGCCGGTCGCGCCGACAAGGAATTCGCGACGAGCGAAGGAACGATCAATCGGACAACTGGGTGTCGTATCGCGTGCGGGCATCAGACCGCCGCCGATTCCGCGTGCTGCGGCTGGAGTTCGGTGCGATAGCCACCCTGCCGCTGGCGCTCTTCTTGTGGCCACATCACGATGAGCCCGCCAAACGCCATCAAGATTCCGCCGAACCAGACCCACGCGACGAGTGGCGTGAAGTTGATGCGCACTTCGGCCCGATCGCCGACCG
The DNA here is from genome assembly GCA_043736095.1 of Gemmatimonas sp. Lineage (GTDB taxonomy): Bacteria > Gemmatimonadota > Gemmatimonadetes > Gemmatimonadales > Gemmatimonadaceae > Pseudogemmatithrix. The sequence continues at coordinate 17,770 of JAYTDH010000150.1, read as the reverse complement.
TCCCCGCGAGCACGAGATACACGTCCTGTCGGCCGAGCGAGATGATCCCGACCTCGGTCGATGGCTGGAAGGTCGGATTGCCGCGCGAATCGAAGTGTTGGCGCTTCTCGCTGGTGAGCACGGGGAGTTGCTTGCCGTCCACTGTCGGACGCAGCGCTACTGCGACGACATCGCGATTGAGCGCCTTGAAGTTCGAGATGCCTTCGCTGGTGAAGGTCCAGCTGCGGCCGAACGGATCGGTCGTGGTGAAGCTCTCGCCATCAGCCAGCGTTACGTCGTGCTCTTGCTTGAACGCCATACCCGCGAACGCCGCAAAGAGAATCACGATTCCCGCGTGCACGATGTATCCGCCATAGCGCCGCCGATTCCGCGCCACGAGGTTCACGAACGCCACCACGACATTCTCGCTGTGCATGCGCATCCGCGCGCCGATTCCCTTGTAGAACTCCTGGAGAATCGTCCCTGACACGAACGCACAGAGCCCCCACGCCATCAGCGGAGAGATCTTTCGGACGCCGAGCGTGAAGAGCACCGCGGCCATCAACAGGCCGGTGAACGCGGGGAAGGCGAACTGCCGCTGAATGTTCGCCACCGACGCGCGCCGCCACGCGATGAGCGGCCCAATGCCCGTGAGCGCGAGCAACAACAACCCAAGCGGCACATTCACCGCATTGAAGAACGATTCGCCAACCGTGATCTTCGTCCCGCGCACCGCTTCGGAGAGGATTGGGAAGAGCGTACCCCAGAGCACGGAGAAGGCGATTCCGACCAGCACGAGATTGTTGTAGAGGAACGCGGCCTCGCGCGAGATCATCGCCTCGAGCTCTGCCTTCGACTCCAGATCTTTCAACCGCATCGAGACTAACGCGACTGTCGCGACAATCGCCAGCACGAGAAAGATCGCGAACCAGTGCCCGACATTACTCTGCGCGAACGAGTGTACAGACTGGATAATCCCCGACCGCGTAATGAAGGTGCCAAGGATGCTGAGCATAAACGTCGATACCACGAGCACGACGTTCCACTTGCGAAGCATCCCGCGCTTCTCCTGGATCATGATCGAGTGCAGGAACGCGGTCCCCGTGAGCCACGGGAGCAACGAGGCATTTTCAACCGGATCCCACATCCAGTAGCCGCCCCACCCGAGCTCGACGTACGCCCACCACATGCCGAGCGTGATGCCGAGCGTGAGGAACACCCAACTAATCAGCGACCACTTCCGGACCGCACCGAGCCACTCAGCGTCGAGTCGCCGCGTAATCAACGCGGCGATGGCGAATCCGAACGGAATCGCCGTCGCGACATAGCCCAAGTAGAGCATCGGCGGATGGATCGCCATCGCCGGATTCTGCAGCTGCGGGTTGAGCCCGCGACCATCAGGCGGCACCCAGTCGAGACGCTCAAACGGATTTGAGGCAATCACCGTCGCCATCACGAAGAAGAGCAACACAAGCGCGTTTGTGCCGGTGACCCACGGCATCAACGCGCGATTCTTTCGACGATTTGTAAAGGTTGCCGCTGCGGCGTAGCCCGCGAGGATCAGGCACCAGAAGAGCATCGAGCCTGCCTGCCCGCCCCAGAACGCCGAGATCTTGTAGATGACTGGCAGATTCGCGCTCGTGTACGACGCGACGTACCTCACTGAGAAGTCGCTCGTCAGCAGTGCGGTCCAGAGCCCGAGCGACGCGAGCACGATGAAGCCGGTCGTGGCATAGAGCCCGCGCTCGCCGGAGATGATCAAGTCGTCGCGGCGCAGCCATCCCCCCGCGTACGAGAGGGTGACCGCCCAGATGCCCATCAACAGCGCGACCCAGAGCGAGAGTTCGCCGACGAGAATCACGGCTTCGCGGTCGTGTCGTGCGGAGCGGTCGGCGGCTTCGCGCCGTTCTCATACGCCTTGCGCATCGCTTCGTAGCCTTCCGGCGCCATTTCGTAACGCGACGCGCACTTGGCCAGCAGCGTCGTCGCCTGGAAGGTGCCATTCGCATCGAGGCGACCTTCGACGACCACTTCCACCGAATCGGAGAAGGTGTCCGGGATGATGCCGCGGTACACCACCGGATACGTGGCAGTGCCGTCCGTCATCTGGAACGCCACCTGGCGGCCGGAGGGGTCGCGCACCACGGACCCTGCCACGACCTTCGCACCAACTTTCACGCCGGTGCCGACCATCGAAGGGTCTTGAGAGACTCTCGCCTCGAGCTCAGCAGGCATCAGGAAATAGACGCCCGTGTCTTTGATCGCGCCGGCCATCAGAACCCCCGCCGCGCCCAGTACCACGACGCCGCCGAGGATGAACTTCGTACGAGGATGCATCCCGAACTCCCAGAGTGACTGACAGACCTAAAATATAGCTACCGATCGACCTGTCGGACCAATACCGCAGCGGTCGTGCCGCCGGTCACGTCCGCGACGAGATCCTTCCACGAGAAGTACCGCCCATCGGCCCGGTCGAGCAGCTCCTTCCCGACCCCGATGGCTAGAGTCGTTGCCGCCGCGAGGTTGGACGCCGTTCGGTATTCACTACCGCCCGCGCGCACAAAGGTGTGCGTCGCCGTCTGAATAATCGCAGACCCGGCGAAATGGTACAGCTTGTCGCGCCCGAACCATCGATCATCGGCGTGCGTCCTCTCCTGAGGCGCGCCAAACTGGAAGACCCCGAAGGCCAACACAAAGCCGAACCTCACGCGTCGTCCCGGTCGCGAGCCCAACGCACCGTCGCCCGCACGGCGCGCCGCCAGCCACCGAGCCCCTGCTTCGCGATGTTCGCCCCCTTCGTTGGTTCGAAGCGCGTGAAGGTGCGGGATCGACTAAACGCGGCCGCATCAGGCCACACACCCGCCGCGATCCCCGCCAGTCCGGCGGCCCCGAGCGCCGTGATCTCCACGATGTCCGGACGTTCAACTGGCACGCCAAGCACATCGGCTTGGAACTGCATCAACCAATCATTCGTCGCCGCGCCGCCATCCACCCGCAGCACGTCGAGCGGCGCACCACTCGCGCCGCGCATCGCGTCGAGCACGTCGGCGGTGCCGTACGCCATGGCTTCGAGCGCCGCCCGCACGATGTGCTCGCGCGATGTCCCGCGCGTGAGTCCCACAATCATCCCGCGCGCCTCCGGTTCCCAGCTCGGCGCGCCGAGTCCGGTGAGCGCGGGCACAAAATACACGCCGTCATTTTTTTCGAGCGAGCGGGCCATCGCATCGGTCTCACTCGCGCGTGTCACGATGCCCAACCCATCGCGCAGCCACTGCACCGCTGCTCCGGCGATGAAGATGCTCGCCTCGAGTGCGTAGGCAGTCTCGCCACGCGATCCACAGGCGACTGTCGTGAGGATCCCCTTCCCACCCACGGGGCGAGTCGCACCCGTATGGAACAGGAGAAAGGCCCCGGTGCCGTAGGTGTTCTTGCTCTCGCCGCTCGTCCAGCATCCCTGACCGAACAGCGCCGACTGTTGATCGCCCGCGACGCCGAGGATTGGCAACGCATGACCGAGGTGCTCCGACGCGGTGATGCCGAACGTTCCGGACGAGGGACGCACTTCCGGCAGAATCTCGCGCGGCACACCGAAAAGCGCGCAGAGCTGATCGCTCCACTGCATCGTGTTGATGTCGAAGAGCATCGTGCGAGACGCATTGGTGGGATCTGTTGCGTGCACCGCACCATTGGTGAGCTTCCAGATCAACCAACTATCGATCGTCCCCGCGGCGAGTCGCTCCGGCGCCGTGCCCTTCGCGCGCTCCTTCAACAGCCACTCGAGTTTCGTGGCGCTGAAATACGGATCAGTCACGAGACCAGTCGCCTTATAGATCGCCTCGCTCTGCCCTGCGTCCTTCAACTCCTGACAGCGCCGCGCGGTGCGGCGATCTTGCCACACGAGCGCGCGATCCACCGGGCGCCCCGTGGTGCGATCCCACACAACAATCGTCTCGCGCTGATTGGTGATGCCCACGGCCTCCGGCACCACGCGCGATTCGGCGAGCGCATCGCGCGCGGCCTCCATCGTTCGCGCGAAGATTTCATCGGGATCATGCTCCACCCATCCCGGCTGTGGAAAGTGCTGCGCGATCTCGCGATAGCCCCGTCCCACCACGCGCCCATCCTCGGCGATCACAAGCGCGGTGGAGCCGGTCGTGCCTTGGTCGAGCGCAAGGACGTGTCGCATCGGTCAGGCCGGAGGAGGAGTGATCGAGATGTGATCGAATCGGAAGGGCGGCACCAACACACCGCGCTCGGTGACGATATGGCTAATCAGCGCGGCTGGTGTGACATCGAAGGCGGGATTGTAAATCGCCGCACCCGCGGCCGCGACCCGCGTGCCGCCAAGATGCGTGACTTCCTCGGGCGCGCGGTGCTCAATCTCGATCGCGTCGCCCGTCGCAGCGTGCGCATCGATGGTGCTCGACGGGGCGACTACGACGAACGGGATCCGGTGATAGTTGGCGAGCACGGCGAGACCGTACGTACCGATCTTGTTCGCCGTATCGCCATTCGCGGCGATTCGGTCCGCCCCCACCAACACGAGATCCACGCGCCCCGCCGCCATCAGACTCGCCGCCATGCCATCAGTGATTACCGTGACGGGGACGCCAGCGCGCACGAGCTCCCAGGCCGTGAGTCGCGCGCCCTGCAGCAGCGGGCGTGTCTCGTCGGCGAAGAGCTCAATCTGCAGCCCGTCGGCGAGAGCCGCGTAAATCGGCGCGAGCGCTGTCCCCATGCCCGCCGTCGCGAGCGCGCCGGCGTTGCAGTGCGTGAGCACGCGCATCCCGTCGCGCAGCAATGTTCGTCCGTGCGCGCCCATGGCCGCGCACATCGACTCGTCCTCCGCGCGAATCGCCTCGGCCTCGGCGCGTAAGGCGGCGGCGAGGGCCGGGCCAGATGCGCGTGCGAGAACCTCCAGCATCCGATTGAGCGCCCACATCAGATTGACCGCCGTCGGTCGCGTGGCCCGGAGAATCGCCGCGCTCTCCCGCACGAACGCGGCCGGATCGGCGGGGGCCGCGAACCGCGTGGCCGCGGCGAGCCCCATCGCCGCCGCCACGCCAATCGCTGGCGCGCCGCGGACCGCGAGCGTGCGGATCGCCTCGGCAAGCTCGGGGATCGTGCGCAGGTCGCGCTCGACGTACTCCCCGGGGAGCAGGCGTTGATCCACGATGCGCAGTGCGCCGTCGGGAGCCCACTGGACGGTCTGGACGATGGATGAGGTCACGTCCGAATGTATAGATTCCCCACGTCCCCCACGACAGCTGACCCCGGAAATCCGAGCGCAATCCTTATGGACTTCACCTTCCTCAAGCTCGACGTCGCCGACCGCGTAGCGACCGTCACGATCGATCGCCAAGACAAGCTCAACGCGCTCAACGCCGAGGTGATCGCCGAGCTCGACCGGATGTTCACCGACCTTGCCGCGCGCGATGATGTCGGCGCGATTATCCTCACCGGTGCGGGACGCGCGTTTGTCGCGGGCGCAGACATCGGCGAGGTGAACGACGGCGCCGATAGCCCGGCAGGGCTCGAGCTCCTCTCGGCGCACGGCGGGAAGGTCTTCACCCGCATCGAACGCCTCAACAAGCCAGTGATTGCAGCAGTCAACGGCTACTGCCTCGGTGGCGGCTGCGAACTCGCGCTTGCTTGTCATGTGCGCCTTGCCAGCACGACGGCCAAGTTCGGGCTCCCCGAGGTGAAGCTCGGCCTGATTCCCGGCTACGGCGGCACGCAGCGCCTCCCGCGATTGATTGGCCAGGGGCGCGCGTTGGAGATGATCCTCAGCGCGAGGATGGTCGATGGGGAGCAGGCGGCGGCGATCGGGCTCGCCAACAGCGTGCATCACTTGGAGAATCTGCTCGACGCCGCCCGCGCGCTCGCCAAGGAGATGGCGGCACAGGGACCGCTCGCACTCGCGCACGCGATCGCCGCGGTCACCACCGGCGCTGGGATGAACCTCGATGATGCGTTGGCCATGGAGTCGCGGCACTTCGGGGATCTCGGGCGCAGCGCCGACATGCGCGAGGGGACGCGCGCCTTTCTCGAGAAGCGCGCACCGACCTTCCGCGGGGCCTGAGTGGCGCGACTGCGCGCACTCTCCATTCGCGACTTCCGAAACATCGGACACGCCGAGCTCGAGCTCCCTCCTGAGGGGATCGCGCTCGTCGGCGAGAATGGGCAGGGCAAGACGAACTGTGTCGAGGCCATCGCCTACCTGCGCCTCCTCCGCTCACTTCGCGGGGCGCGCGATCGAGATCTGATCCGATTTGGCGCCCCAGCGTTCAACATCACCGCCGATCTCGACGGTGTCCACGCCAACACGGTCAGCGTCGGCGTAGATCGAGGCGGCCGCAAAAAGGTGATGCTCGATGGCGCCGAGCCCGAGAAGCTCACCGATGCGCTCGATGCGCTCCCGAGCGTCTCGTTCTCGCCGCGCGACGTAGATCTGATTGCGGGCGCGCCAGCCGAACGACGCCGCTATCTCGATATCACGCTCGCGCTCACCTCGCCCACGTACCTGAGTGCGCTTCGGCGTTACCGCGCGGCGCTGGTGCGTCGCAATGCCGCGTTACGGGATTCCTTCAAGAAAGGAAGTTCGCGTCCGGGAGTCGGCGCGGTGGCCGCGTGGGAGCCCGCGCTCGCCGAGCAGGGCGCGATCTTGGTGCGCGAGCGCCGCGCGTGGGCGGCGAGCCACGCCGGAACATTCGCGTCCCTCTGCACGGCGATTGGCGAGGCCGCACCGGCCACGCTGCGGTACGTTGGGAGTGTCGCCGAGGCCGACGACCCGCGCGCCGAGCTACTCGCCCAACTCGAGAAGCAGCGGGAGCAGGATCTCCGTCGCGGACTGACGCACGCGGGGCCGCATCGCGATGATCTCGTACTTGAACTAGATGCCCACGATCTCCGCCAAGTCGGCTCCGCTGGCCAACAGCGCACCGCCGCAATCGTGTTGCGCATGCTCGAGAGCGCGACGCATCGCGAGGCCACTGGGGTGATCCCCGCGCTGCTCCTCGACGATCCCTTCGCCGAGTTGGATCGGCGGCGCACAGGGCATATTCTGGAACTCCTCGAAGCGCAGGGCGTCGGCCAATGCGTGCTCTGCGTGCCGCGCGAGGATGAGATTCCGGCCCGCTTCACGCGGCTGGAGCGATGGACGGTGCGCGCCGGCACGTTCACGCGCGTGACGCAATGAGCCGCGACGACCACCGCTCCGGGCGGAACAAGCCGCGCGCGATCGCCGAGGCGTTGTCCGAGATGATGTCGGCGCGTGGGCTCGACGAAGAGGTTGCGCGCGTCTGGGTGCTCGAGGCGTGGGGCCGTCTGGTAGGCCCCCAGATCGCCGGGGTGACGCAGCCGCGGCTCATGACGGAGGATGGCACGCTGGTGGTCGGCGTGAAGACGCACGGGTGGATGCAGGAGCTCTCACTGATGGAGCGATCACTGCTCGCGAAGGTGAATGACGCGGGAAGCAGGACCCCCGTGAAGCGCATCCGTTGGGAGCTCATTCGCTGAGGCATTTTCCGTTGCCTTCCCCTCTGAAATCGGTTAGTTTTGAGGGTCACCCGCGCCCCTTGATTTTCGGCATTTCTTCGCGCGGTCGAACGCCCACATTCCTGCCGACATTATGGCCAAGACGAACGACGTCGCCGATTCGCAGTACGACTCCTCCGGCATCCAAGTCCTCAAGGGGCTCGAAGCAGTCCGCAAGCGCCCCGGGATGTACATCGGTTCCACGTCACATCGCGGCCTGCATCACCTCGTCTACGAGGTGGTCGACAACTCCATCGACGAAGCGCTCGCCGGCTACTGCGATACCGTGGCCGTCTTCATCCACGCCGACAACTCGATTACGGTCGAGGACAATGGGCGTGGAATTCCAGTTGATATGCATCCGACGGAGAAGCTGCCGGGCGTCGAGCTCGCGCTCACCGTGCTGCACGCTGGAGGCAAGTTCGACAAGAACACGTACAAGGTGTCCGGCGGTCTGCACGGCGTCGGCGTCTCGGTCGTGAATGCGCTCTCCGAAACGCTCAAGGTGTGGGTGAAGCGCGACGGGAAGGAGCATTACATGGACTTCACGCGCGGCGACACCACCACGCAGCTCAAGGTCCTCGGCACCGTGAAGGCCAAGGAGACGGGCACGAAGGTCTGGTTCAAGCCCGACCCCCAAATCTTCACCGAGCTTGAGTACGACTACGCGACACTCGCCTCGCGCCTTCGCGAGCTCTCGTTCTTGAATAAGGGCGTCACAATCACGCTCGACGACCAGCGCGAGGGGAAGGAGAAGGAAGAGACCTTCCACGCCAAGGGCGGCCTCAGGGAGTTCGTCGGCTTCCTCAATGCCAAGCAGAAGCCGCTGCACCCCGAGATTGTCTACTTCGAGGGCGAGAAGGACGATATCGGAATCGAGATCGCCCTCCAATACAACGACGGCTACAACGAGAACGTCTTCTCGTTCGTGAACAACATCAACACGCACGAGGGTGGGACGCACCTCACCGGCTTCAAGTCGGCACTCACGAGCGTGATCAACAAGCATCTCGACAAATCCTCGTTCGCTAAGAAGGACAAAGATCTCAAGCTCTCCGGCGACGATGTGCGCGAAGGACTCACCGCGGTCCTCTCCATCAAGGTCCGTGAGCCGCAGTTCGAAGGCCAGACGAAGACAAAACTCGGCAACTCCGAGGCCGAGTCGGCGGTGAAGACCACGGTCAACGAGTGGCTCGCCGCATTCCTTGAGGAGACGCCGCGCGTCGCCAATATCGTCATCGATAAGGCGCTCAGCGCCGCCCGGGCTCGCGAAGCGGCCCGCAAGGCGCGCGACCTCACCCGCAAGAAGTCAGCGCTCGATATCGGCAACCTGCCGGGCAAGCTCGCCGACTGTTCGCTCTCTGATCCAGCAATGACCGAGCTCTACCTCGTCGAGGGTGACTCGGCCGGCGGCTCAGCCAAGCAGGGGCGCGATCGCATGTTCCAAGCGATCCTTCCGCTCCGCGGCAAGATTCTCAACGTCGAGAAAGCCCGCATCGACAAAATCCTCGGCAACGAGGAAATCCGGACAATCGTCACGGCGATTGGCGCGGGCATCAAGGAAGAGTTCTCGCTCGAGAACGTGCGCTACCACAAGGTCATCATTATGACCGACGCCGACGTGGACGGCGCGCACATCCGGACGCTGCTCCTCACGTTCTTCTTCCGGCAAATGCCGGAGTTGATCGATGCCGGCATGATCTACATCGCGCAGCCCCCACTCTTCCGCGTCGCGAAGGGAAAGGAAGAGTACTACGCCTACGATGCCGCGGAACGCGATGGGATCGCCGACCGCATGGGCGCGAACGAAGGAAAGACGGGCATCTACATCCAACGCTATAAAGGTCTCGGCGAGATGAACCCTGACCAGCTCTGGAAGACCACGATGGATCCCGAGACCCGCACAATCCTCAAGGTCACGCAGGACGATGCCTTCCAGGCCAACGAGATCTTCCAGACGTTGATGGGCGACGAAGTTGAACCCCGCCGCATCTTCATCGAGGCCAACGCCAAGTTTGCGAGCAATCTCGATATCTGATTGCGGCGACGTCGCGATACACGAAAGGCCTTCCCCGCGGGGAAGGCCTTTCGTGTATCGCGCTCGCACCGATCAATCCCGCACCGCGCCCACGCGCGGTTAGCCGGTGATGCTCTCCGCGCCCTTCGACAGCTGATGACCGAACCAGTAGTGCGCCGCCGACATCAGCCCGCACACGGCGAACGACGACGATGCCGCGACCAGATGCAACGTCGCGTCCATGCCACCGGACGACACTGGGCGGACGAGGACCACGAGTCCAAGCCAAGCGAGCATCGCGCCACCGGCTACTCCCTTCGCCCCGAGGGCGGCCAACTTCTCGAAGTTTTGCATAGGTCCTTTAACTTGCACCAACGAAGATCAGTTCCTCAACTCCCCGGCCGCTCACCCGATGCGACACGAGGGGACGCGGCGCCGGAGCCGTCTCCCCCAACACAATCGCCCCGCGCACGGCGTCCTCAGCCGCGGCACAGGTCGCTTCGTCGCGGGCGTGGATCGTCGCCAGCAAAGTCCCCGTGGTGACCCGCGCGCCGGGGCGGAGATGCACCATCACGCCCACCGCAGGGTCCACCGCGTCCGTCACCTTCGTACGACCGCCACCGAGATTGATGATCGCCTTCCCCACCGCGCGCGGCTCCACCCGCTGGACGAACCCCTCACCCGCGGCGCGGATCATCCGTTGGAGCGAGGCCTGTGGTAGCACCCCTCGGGGGTCATCCACGACCCGTGGGTCACCACCCTGGACTCGTACAATCTCGCGGAACTTCTCGAGCGCCGCGCCACTCGTGAGCGCGTGCGCGAGTTTCTCCCGCGCTTCGATCTCATGACGCGCGAGCTTCGCCACCAACAGCATCTCAGCGCCCAGCGCCATCGTGACTTCCATCAGATCGGCCGGACCCCAGCCGCGCAGCGAGGCAATGGACTCCTCCACCTCGAGGGCATTCCCGCACGCCACGCCGAGCGGCGCGTCCATGTCCGTGAGCAACGCGACCGTGTGGCAGCCGCGACGTTCGCCGAGCGCGATCATCGTGCGGGCGAGTCGGAGCGCATCCTCAAGCGTCGGCATAAAGGCCCCAGCACCTGTCTTTACATCGAGCACGAGGCCGTTGAGTCCCTCGGCGAGCTTCTTGCTCATGATGCTCGCGGCGATGAGCGGGATCGCCTCGACCGTGGCCGTGGCATCGCGCAGCGCGTAGAACTTCCGGTCGGCCGGCGCGATTTCCGCGGTCTGCCCGATCATCGCGACACCGATCTGCTCCACTTGCGCCACCGTCTCCTCGAGCGAGAGCCGCGTGTTGAAGCCGGGAATCGCCTCGAGCTTGTCTAGAGTGCCGCCCGTGTGCCCGAGTCCTCGTCCCGACATCATCGGGATCGCGACGCCGCACGCGGCCACCAACGGCGCGAGGATGATCGAGACCTTGTCACCCACGCCGCCGGTCGAGTGCTTGTCCACGCGCGGGATGGTGAGGTGCGAGAGGTCGAGCCTCCGGCCGCTTTCGAGCATCGCCGTGGTCAGGGCCTCAATCTCCGCATCGTCCATCCCGCGGAAGAGGATCGCCATCGCCATCGCCGACATCTGGTAGTCGGGCACCTCATCCGCCGCGTAGGCGCGCATCAGCCCCCGCCACTCCTCCGGCGTGAGTTGCCCCCCATTTCGCTTGCGCTCGATCAGGTCGACGACCGTCATTGCCCCGTCCCGTCGGTGGTGGTGCGCGTTAGATTCCACGCATCTTCTTTAAATGAACCGCGTCACCCGCCTGGAGTCCACACCATGATGCTCAGCAAGCAGATGAATTCCGCGCTCAACGCCCAGGTAGGCAACGAGCTGTCCGCAAGTAACCAGTACGTCTGCATCGCCGCGTACTTCGACAGCGAAGGCCTGCCGACGCTCGCCAAGCACTACTTCAATCAGGCCACCGAGGAGCGGGATCACGCGATGCGCTTCGTGCGCCTCGTGCTCGACTCCGGCGGCGAGTTGAATATCCCGGCCATCCCCGCGCCGAAGACCGGCTTCAAGTCGGCCCTTGAGGCGGTGAAGTTGGCGCTCGAGTCCGAGATCAAGGTCACGAAGCAGATCAACGACATCGTCGACCTAGCAATCAAGAGCAAAGATCACCTCACGAAGAACGCGCTCGAGTGGTTCGTCAACGAACAGCGCGAGGAAGTCGCCTCGGCAGACACGCTCGTGCGCATGGTGAAGCGGGCCGGTGAGCCAGGCCTCTTCCACGTTGAGGCCTTCTTGATGTCCGGCGGTCTCGCTGGCGCTGAGGGCGAAGCCGGCGCGGACGCCTGAGCGGGTCTACGTCGACTTCGCCTGCAGCATTGGCGGCGAGGGCCGCTGAGCTGCGCGCGCAGTTGGAGCGCGCGCAGCACGACTACTACGTGCTCGACCAGCCATCGCTGAGCGACGCCGAGTATGACCAGCGCTTTCGTGAACTTCAGGCGATCGAGCGCGACCATCCCGAGCTCCGAGACGCTGACTCCCCGACCGCGCGCGTCGGCGCCGACGTGGGCGAGAGTCACCTCGCCAAGCACTCGCATCTGGTGCCGATGGCCTCGCTCGACAATGCGTTCGACGAGGCCGAGCTCGCCGAGTGGGACGTGCGCCTGCGCAAGCTCGTGGGCGACGCCGTCGACAAGGACGGCTACTGCTGCGAACTCAAGATCGACGGCGCCGCCATCTCGCTCACCTACCGCGACGGCACGCTCCAGATCGGCGCGACGCGCGGCAATGGATCGGTTGGTGAAGACGTCACGGCGAATCTTCGGACAGTCGCCGACATCCCGCGCCAACTGACGGGCACGCAATGGCCTCCGCTCATCGAGATCCGTGGTGAGGTCTACATGGAGTTCGATGGATTCGAGCGGATGAACCGCGATCGTGCCGCCGCCGGCGAGCCGGTCTTCGCGAATCCGCGCAACTCCGCCGCCGGCGCGCTCCGCCAGAAGGACCCGCGCGAAAGCGCCAAGAAGCCGCTCCGATTCCTCGGCTACGCCTTCGCCGTGCCTGGCAGCGGCGGGTTGCCGTTCAGCACCCAGTGGGAGCTGCTCGAGACGCTCGCCTCGTGGGGCATCCCGACGCCGCCGCATCGCCGCCGGTGCGCCACGCTCGAGGATGTACACCTGTGGGCTCGTGAACTTGAGTCGACAATCCGCCCGACCCTGCCCTTCGCCATCGACGGCGGTGTGGTCAAGGTGAACCGGCTCACACTGCAGACCGAACTCGGTGTGATTGGTGGCCGCGTGCCGCGTTGGGCAATCGCGCGGAAGTTCGCGCCGGATATCGCCGAGACGCAGTTGCTCGATATCGAGGTGCAGGTGGGACGCACGGGCGCGCTGACGCCGCGGGCCGTGCTCGCGCCGGTGGAGGTCGGCGGCGCGACAATCACCTACGCCACGCTGCACAACTTCGATCTCGTCGCGGAGAAGGATCTGCGAATCGGCGACGTCGTGCAGGTGAAACGGGCCGGTGAAGTGATTCCGCAGATCCTCGGTCCCGTGCCGGAGCGCCGTACAGGCGTGGAGCGCGTGGTGAGCGCGCCAACGGCCTGTCCGATCTGCGGCACCGCCGCCGTGCGCGACGAAGCTGAGGTCGCGAGCTACTGCCCTAATCTCGCGTGCGCTGGTCGTCGGCTCGAGGCGCTCGCGCACTTCGTCTCGCGCGCCGGCATGGACATTCGCGGACTGAGCCACCAGCGACTCGAACAACTCATCGGCGCAGGTCTCGTGCAGGATGCCGCGGATATCTACGGCATCACCGCCGAGCAACTCGTCCCGCGAAAGGACGCTCCCGAGAGTGGTGTGCCCGGATTCCAGGCGAAGAGCGCCACGGCACTCGTCGAGGCCATCGATGAGTCCAAACAGCAGCCCCTCTCACGGCTGCTCAACGCCCTCGGCATTCGGCACGTCGGTGCGGAGTCGGCAAAACTGCTCGCCCGCTCGTTCGGCTCGCTCGACGCGCTCGACGCCGCCTCGCTCGCGGAGCTCGAAGCGCTCCACGGCGTGGGTGGGACGATGGCGGAGTCGGTCCGTACCTGGCTAGACGACCCCACGATGCGGGATCTCGTGCAGCGCCTCCGGGACGCCGGGCTCCGACTCGACGAACCCCGCGCCGCCGAGTCAGATGGTGCCTTCAAGGGGATGAAGATCGTCCTCACAGGAACGCTCCCCACACTCTCACGCCCTGAGGCGACGGAGTTGATTGAGAATGCGGGTGGCAAAGTGACGAGCTCGGTCTCCAAGGCCACAGACCTAGTGGTCGCTGGTGAAGAGGCCGGGAGTAAGCTTGAGAAGGCGCAACAGCTCGGCATCACCGTGGTAGACGAGGCTGAACTCTTGCGCCGACTAGGCCGCTGACCCTTCTTTGACCGGACGATGACCTTCACCCTCGGCAAGTCCGCCCTCTCGGCTATTCCGCGCGCCTCGCTCACGGCGTTGCGGACCTCGCTCGTACGCGACCTCGGCAACGGGTTCGCGACAGTGCTTCAGGAGGCCGGCTACGCGGGTGGCGAATCGGTGTTCGCGGGCATGCGCGATTGGTGCGCGGCCAACGGGCTCGGCGCACCGGAGTCGCTCCCGTACGCGCAGTTCCAGCAGGCCGCGGCGCGCTTCTTCGCCGACACCGGATGGGGCAATGTGTCGCTCGAGCCAATCGGCGACGCCGCCGTCGCGTTCGATAGCCATGACTGGGCCGAGTCAGATCCCGCGTCCGTGATGCCCTTCCCGAGCTGCTACTACACGGCGGGGATGCTCGCCGAGCTCTTCGGGCGCGTGGCCGATGGGCCACTCCAGTCGATGGAAGTCGAGTGCCGATCGCATAGTGGTGAGCGATGTCGGTTTCTCCTGGCGAGCCCCGAAGTGATTGCGCATGTGTACCAGCGTCTCACGGAAGGCGTCGCGTACACCGACGCGCTCTGCGAACTCGCCTAAATCCGCGCGGAACTCGAGTCGGCTTTGGCCGATTCATCTCACATGCCGATTACACCGCTCGTCGTTGATTCTGTCGAGGCCCTCGCGGCCCGCCCTGGGCGCACCATTGTCTTCAAAGACAGCGGGACCTGCGAGCTCTCGCAGTGGGCCGCGCATCAGTTGGCGAAGCTCGTGAATGTCGAAGAGGTCATGATTCACCGGGTAGACGTGCACAGCCAGCGTGCGCTCTCGCAGGCGATTGAGGCCTACTTCGGGGTGCGGCACGAGTCGCCACAGCTCCTGTTTATCGACGACGGCAAGGTGACGTGGCACAGCTCGCATCGCGCGTTGCGCACCGAGAGGGTCAGCGCGGCGATTGCCGCCATCGATGGCGAGACGCCAGAGTCCGGCGCGCGCAGCTAGCGTCGCAGCGCGTCATCTACTGAGGCGTCAGTCGAGATCGTCGTACTTCGGGTTGGGTGAGAGCACCCCATTCACGATCTGTTCGCGATCCCACGGCAGGACGATCCGCGCGTCAGTCTCAAGCCCGAAGAAATCGGGCATGTACGGACCAGTCTTCCAACTCACCGCCGTCCGCACTTCTCGCGCGCCCGCATTGACGATCGCGGCGATCGCGAGGCGGAGGGTGTCGCCGCCGTTGCAGGTCTCATCGACAATCAGTACGCGCCGCTTCAGCACATCGGTCGGCGCGGCGGAGAGCACGGCGGGCGTCTCGCGGACCTGCGTGGCGCGGAATCGCCGACTCACGATAATCGAGTGGAATGGGCGATCGAGCATCGCCGCGACCACCGCGCCGGGCACCACGCCCGCCGTCGCGACACCGACCACCACCTCGGGGTCGAATCCCTTGGAGACCTTCAGCGCGAGGGCGCGCGACATCTCGCCGAAGAGGAGCCAGTCGACGAGCATCGTCTCGCGTGGCGCGGGCATCGCTGGGCGGCGCGGGGGCATCGTCGGGCCTCGGGACTGGGGTCTGGCCGAAGTCTACGCGCCGGACCTCTCGCGAGGAACAGCCTGAGCCGCTTCACCACGAAGGCACGAAGGCACGAAGGCACGAAGGCACGAGGAGCGCCGCGGGGGGGGGATCTAGATTCGGTGCGCGCGAGTTGCTCCCCCCCTCGCGCATCAATAGCTTATGCGAGTCACCCGCCTCAAGATCCCGCCAGCCCGCCTATGTCCTTCTGGGACCGCCTCTTCGGCGGCCGCTCCGACAACGCGCAGGACCGGCAGCGCCTCGACTATCTGAACGAGGCGCTGATTTTGGAGCGTCAGGGTGATTTCGATGCGGCGGTCACCTCGTATCGCCTCGCGCTCCGTGAGCGCCCCGACGACCTCAAGGTTCTGCAAAATCTCGCCATCGCACTCAGCAAGATCGGGCGCGTGGAAGAAGCTATCCGGGCGTACCGGAAGGCGTTGGAGATCGATCCCACGCAGGCGGGCGCGCACTACGGCGTCGCCTTCTTGCTTATCAAGCGCGGCGACGCCACGTTCGCCGTGAAGCACCTGCGCGCCTTCCTCGCGCACCCGCCCGCTGGCCCCGATGCCGAACGGTGGGTGACGCACGCGCAGGCCACGCTCGATTCGCTGTTGACTACCGACAGCGCGCCACCTTCCGCCGGGACCTGACGTTGGGGAGCATCCTCGCGATCGTCAGTCAAAAGGGCGGCGTCGGCAAAACGACGACCGCCGTGAATCTCGCCGCCGCCTTCGCGCGCCGTGGGATGAAGACCCTTCTCGTGGACGTGGACCCGCAGGGGTCCGTGCGCTTCGGCGCCGGGCTCCGTAAGGGCCACCCCACTTATGGATTCGCCGACTATCTCTCGGGGCAGCGTTCGCTCCGCGAGGTGCTCCTCCCCACCACGCTCCCGTGGATGCGCGTGATGCTCGCGGGGAGCGTGACGGATATGGCAGACCACACCGCATACGGCGAACAGATCGCCTCGTCGGACCTCCTGCCGCGGATGCTCGCGGCGGCGGCGCAGCGATGCGACATCGTCGTGGTGGACACGCCGCCAGGACTCGGCCCCGTCACGCGACGCACGCTAGAATCCGCCGATCGCGTCGTCGTGCCGCTCCAAGCGGAGCCGCTCGCGCTACAGACGACGCCCCAGATCCTCCGTGGGATTCAGGACATCGTGACCACGCACGAGCAACTCGTGTTCGACGGCATCCTGCTCACGATGTATGAGGCGGGAAACCCTGCGTGCGAGACGACCGTGCAATACATCCGCGAGAAAGTCCCACCGCATCTGATGATTGATATCGTCATCCCGCGCAGCGCCGCGCTCGCGGAGGCATTCGCCGCAGGGCAGCCGGCCGTCGTGCGCTCCCCCGCCGACGCCGCGTCGCAGGCCTACGTGAACCTCGCGACCCGACTCGCGGAACGCGCGGCCGGATGACTCGCCGCGCGATGCGCCGCGATGCGCCGCGAATGACGCGAATGACGCGACTTGCTCGTCGGTTCGTCGCGCCGCTCGCGGTGGTGGTGGCCGCCGTGATTGGGTGCGCCGATTTCGGGACCTCACCCGACGGCATCGGCGCGCTCGATTTTACTGGCATTCCCTTCCCGGCCGTCGTCACGGGCGACACCATGCGCGACACGCTCGGCGCGGTCGCGCCACTCAAGGCCACGGTGTACAGCGGGAGCGGCGCAGTGATTGCCAATGCGGACGTACAGTTCGTCTCGCTCGATACGGGCGTTGTGATCAGCGCCGATGGATTCCTGCGCGCGACCAAGCGCGACGGCACCGTGCGCCTCGTCGCGTCGGTGAATGGCCTGCAGTCGCAACAGCGCACGGTCATCGTCACGCGCACTCCCTCGGAGCTGATTGCCGGGAGCACGGCACTCGCCTTCACGTATCGCGTCCCAGACGGGGCCGCAAATGTCAGCCCCGCGCTCTCGCTCTCGCTCAAGACGGCCGATACCACCGGAGCGCTGAGCGCCAATGTCGCCGGTTGGCTCGTGCGCTGGCGCGTTATCCATAATGGCGATACGCTCTCGGCCACCGATACCACCACGGCCGCGCTCTGGTCGCCGTCGGGCGCGCGGCACACCCTTCGTGACACCACGAAAACCGATGGCACCGCGTCGCGCCGACTGCGCGTCTACACCAATCTTCTTCCCCTGCAGCCGGACAGTTTCATCGTCATCGCCGAAGTGAAAGCTCGCGGCGCGCACGTCCCCGGCTCTCCTGTGCGCTACGTGGTCGTCATCACGCCGCCCACCATCTGACCTTCAACTGAGACCTGCCTCATGATTGCTTCTGGCGGCCCGCGCCCCCCGCTCGG